>SABF01000190.1 GCA_009929095.1 Erysipelotrichia bacterium | reverse complement strand
TGCCATCCATCAGGGCAAAACCGATTCCTTCAATGATTGCCCGGTAAATATGAATTCTGGTATGCACATCGCTGAATCCAATTACTGATCCTCTGGCATTGGGCTTTACTACACCCGGTGTCCAGAATGGCTGCAGAATCAGTCCATCACAGCCCGGCGGGATCTCACTCAGCCGATGATTCAGTATTTCCTCAGCAGAACAATGCAGCCGCTCCGCGTCAACACACTCCTTAGCAGCGAACTCTTTCTTGAACCATGAGATCAGCCAGTATCCCCGATATATTTCTATTTCCGGATTATAGACTCCGCGGGCTGCACCCGGATATGCCGGCAGGAAGCGTTCCGGTTCAAAGTAATGCCTGGTTGCAAACTGAATGGTGGCAGTTGTGCCGAATGACAGTGCAGCCTGGTCTTCGCGGATGACCGACAGTCCGAGAGTTTCGCAGCCTTTGTCAGAGCCAGTTGCAATCAGCGGAAGACCTTCCGGTATCCCGGTTTCCAGTGCGGTATCTTTCTGGATGGTGCCGACTGTATCACCTGTCTGAATCAGATCACACATCATCTCTGTTGGAATGTCGCACATGCCGCGCTTCAGATCGTACTTTGACTGCCATTTGCCATTCTTGTAATTAAATGGAATGTGCCCAATCATGTTGGCAGGACAGTCTTTCAGCTGTCCGGTAAGCCGGTAATTCAAATAGGTTGACAGCATGACATATTTCTTTGTTTTCGCCCAGATCTCCGGCTCATTTTCCATGATCCAGTTGGCCGATGTCAGCTGATACTGCTTTCTGAGTGCCGCTTCCATGCCGGCAGCCTTTAACGCAATTCCCACCCACCATTTAAATGGCTTGATGTGATTGGTCTCACGGCTGTCCAGCCAGAGAATCACATCTGTCAGCGGTTCATAATGCTCATCAAGACAGATGCAGGAGTCGCGAATTGTTGTTACAGCGACTGCCTTTACGCGATCATATCCATCTTCACTTTTCTGCTTCAGTTCTTTTGCAATGTCGCACAGAGTCTGATAATAAAATTTCGGCGACTGTTCTGCCCATCCTGGTTTTTTTGAATAATAAGGATGTTCATATTTATGCTGAACTTTATTCAGAATGGTACCGGCCTTATCCACCAGCATGCCTCGCATGCTCTGAGTGCCTAAATCAAATGTAAGAATCAGAGGCTCTTCCATAAATTCTCCTGCTGATCTTCTTCCTGAAGCTGATTGGATGTCGCAATGATATCCACGCCCAGATTCAGTACGTTATGAATTACCACATCTCCGCACTGAATTCTTTCCTTCAGAACAAGCCGGTTGATTTCTTTCATTACTGCAAATATCTGGTCTTTAGGAATCTCACTGCTGGTACGCACAGGAAGTACCGGTGTGTCAGGAAATACTGTCTTAACCGTTGAGCAGATTGTCCTCATCGGTTTGATCAGTTCTGTTTCTGCAAACTTAATTCCTCTTGGACAGCGATTCCCAGAAACATTGATCGTTTCACCATTTTTATCGACTGTCAGTTCGCATCCGTTGGGGCATACAATACAGGTCATCTCCATGATCAGTGCACCTCCACATCAATCTTTGCATCTTTCTGAATGCCAAACTTAGAAAAGTCCAGTACCAGATGCTCCATATCCGGCGGTTTCAAATGTGCATACTTCTTTTCGTACACCTGCCTGCCATTCACAGAAATGGTGAAGCTGGCATCTGTCATTGCCTTTCTGCTTCTGAAGTACAGTGTAATCGGATGTTCATTCGGTTCACTGATGCATTGCGGAACCAAATACAGCAGACCGTCACTGATATTCACCGGAATGGTTTTTTCTTCCTTCTGTACATAATGAGCTGCTGCCCGGCCAGCCAGTTCGCCGCTTTCTGAGACATAGTCCACAAGGTCATTGACATGCAGAGCATTGCCGCATGAGAAGATTCCCGGCTGATTTGTCATCAGTTCTTCATTGCATATCGGTCCTTTTGTTCTGCGATCAATACGAACATCCAGTTTCTCAGCCAGCTCATTCTCCGGAATCAGTCCGACTGACAGAATCAATGCATCACATTCCACAATTTCCTGTGTGCCGTCAATCGGCCGCATTGCTTCATCTACCTGACTGATTTCAACTGCTGTCAGACGATCCTCGCCAAATACTCTTGTGACTGTATGTGATAGATACAGCGGAATACTGAAGTCCTTCAGACACTGCAGAATATTTCTGGTTAGGCCGGATGGTTCCGGTTTTGCTTCATACACCCCGAGTACTTCTGCCCCTTCCAGTGTCAGTCTTCTTGCCATGATCAGACCGATATCACCGCTGCCAAGAATCACGCACTTCCTAGTGGGCAGCTGACCAAGCAGATTCGTGAAATGCTGAGCCGTGCCGGCAGAGAATATTCCGGCAGGTCTGGTACCATGAATGAATACCTGTCTTGCGGTACGCTCGCGGCATCCGGTTGCCAGAATCATCGTTTTGGCCGCAACGGCATATACGCCTTTGCGATTAACCACTGTGACTTCATATCCGGAATCTTTTTTTCTGACACCTGTCACGAAGGTTAGAAGTTCACAGTCAATGGGAAGCTGCCTGAATTCTTGTATGAATTTTTCTGCGTATTCCGGACCGGACAATTTCTCCCCGAAACGCACAAGGCCGAATCCATCATGGATACATTGTTTTAATATGCCGCCCAGTCGATTCTCCCGTTCAATTAGCAGGACTCTGGCACCCTCTCTGCATGCAGAGATGGCTGCTGCCAGTCCGGCCGGGCCGCCGCCGATTACAACCACATCATACTGCTGCATGACCTTTGCCTCCATCCTCCTGATGCTCAGGATTCTTTGTTTTTCCAAATGTCAGTACAGAACCTTCATTGCCTTTTCTTACTTCACTCAGCGGAATATGATCCAGTTCACTGATCATCTCTGCCACCAGCGGCATACAGAAGCCACCCTGGCATCTGCCCATTCCTGGCCTTACACGTTTCTTCACCCCATCAATGGTGTGAACAGGAATGATTGAATTCAGTGCATCCAGAATCTCCCCTCTGCTGATCTCTTCACATCGGCAGACAATTACGCCGTATTCCGGATTTTTACTGATCATTTCCTGGCGTTCTTCATCAGTCATATTTCTGAGCACTGGAATTCCTTTTCTGTTTGGATTAAAGGAAGGATTCTGTTCCGCTTTCAGCTCATCTGCCGCCATTCCTGCAATATCTGCTGCGACTGCCGGTGCGGTTGTCAGTCCAGGCGACTGAATGCCTGCGCAGTGAATCAGATTGCGTGTCTTTCTGCCCTTTTCAATGACAAAGTCTTCTTCAAAGGTTGCAGCACGCACACCGGTGAAATATGTAATGATATCCTGCCTGCCCAGGCCGAAAGCCGTCTGTTTCTGTTTGCTGAACACTTCATCAATGCTTGCAGCTTCCGTTGAGAAGTTCTCTTTTTCCCACGTTTCTACTGCATTAGGTCCTACCAGAAGATTGTCGTCTACAGTATGCAGGATTCCGCCGCCTTTTGTATGTCCTTTATTCCTGCTCAGCTTTTTAATGGAGGAAATCGAGTGAACCAGATGCCCTGCTTTCTTATCCATAATGGAATTTGTACCGCGTCGCGGATGAATCGAATAAAATCGATCTCCTGCCATGGCCGCAATATCTTCAGCAAAAGTACCC
>SABF01000189.1 GCA_009929095.1 Erysipelotrichia bacterium | reverse complement strand
ATGCTGGCGGTGACGACATTCACTGGTCAGAACCTCGGCGCGAGAAAATTCGATCGTGTGGTAAAAGGCGTGCGGGCAAGTCTTGTCATGTCCATTGCCATTGTTGTCACAGGCGGTGTGATTGTCTATATCTTTGCAGACCCTGCGATTGGACTGTTCTCCAGCGATCCGGCAGTTATCAGTGCCGGTGCAGAACTGATTCGCATCATGTGTCCTTATTATATCTTCCTGTGTTTCCATCAGGTCTGGTCCGGTGCTCTTCGTGCATCCGGCAGATCCATGGTACCAATGGTTACTTCCATTGTTGCATTTGTTATCATTCGTCAGATCTTTCTGGCAATTGCTATGCCGATCTACGGCAGTCTGAATCTGATTGGCTATGGCTACAGCTTTACCTGGATTCTGGCAGCCGCATTTACCGGTCTCTATTACTTAGGCAGCCATTGGCTGAAGAAAGAAGAACTGCATTACAATGCCTGACAGCGCTGCAATACTGCTAAAATATCTGCAGTGAGGTATTGATCATGAGAATAGGATATTCTACAGATATTCATCGTCTGACTGAAGGAAGAAAGCTGATTCTCGGCGGTGTGGAAATTCCGTATGAGAAAGGACTGCTTGGCCACAGCGATGCAGACGCATTGACTCATGCGGTTGCAGAAGCGATTCTGGGAGCACTGGCACTGGGAGATCTCGGCCGCTGGTTTCCGGATACTGACCCAAAATGGGAAGGCGTGAACTCCGGGATTATACTCAGAGAGACAGCCGCAATGATGCAGGAACATGGATACCATATTGGCAATGTGGATAGTCTGATACTGATAGAGAAGCCCAAGATGGCTCCGTATATTGAGCAGATGCGCACCAATTTTGCTGAAGCACTGGACTGCGATATCTCCAAGATAAGTGTGAAAGCGACAAGAGGCGAGGGCATGGGATTTGTCGGAAGAGGAGAAGGCGTACTGGCTCAGGCTGCAGTGCTGCTGGATGAAAACTGAAGCGGATGTTCTGCATCGGGCATTTTGCGGCAGCTGCCTGATAAAGCAATCAGCAGAGTTCAGGGTCTCTGCGTGCTAGAATAATGGCGCAAGGAGATCTTTTATGTTTGCAAAGACGGAAGAAGTCAAAGTCATGCGTGATCCTGTGCATGGCTATATCCATGTGGAATATCAGGTGGTCTGGGATGTGATCAATTCCCGCTGGATGCAGAGACTGCGTCGGATACACCAGTTGGGCGGTGCCAACATGGTTTATCATACGGCGGATCATACCAGGTTCTCTCATTCTCTTGGAGTATATGAGATTGTACGCCGCATGGTAAATGAAGTGCCTGATATTTCAAAAGCGTTGAATGAACGGGAAAAAGTCACCGTCCTGCTGGCCGGACTTCTGCACGATGTGGGACATGGGCCTTATTCTCATGCGTTTGAATTCATCTCAGGCATATCTCACGAAGAGTATACCTGTGACATTATTCTGCATGATTTGGAGATCAATGGAATACTGGAATCTGCTGAAGAAGGATTATCTGCAGATGTGGTGGATGTCATCCGCCATCGTTCTGCAAATTCAATCCTGCCGCAGTTAGTCAGCTCTCAGCTGGACGCGGATCGTATGGATTATCTGTTAAGAGATGCCTACTTTACCGGAACAAAATATGGCGAATTTGATCTGGAACGAGTCCTGCGAACACTGCGTGTCAGTGACAGCAGGATTGTGGTCAAGGAGAGCGGCACCTATGCAGTAGAGAACTATATCATGGCAAGATATCATATGTACTGGCAGGTATACTATCATCCGGTCGCAAGAGCATATGAATGCGGACTGCAGAAACTTTTTCTTCGTCTGGATGATCTGCGAAAGGAAAACAGGCTTCCGAGGACCATTCCGTCCTTCCGCCCGCTTTTGGAACAGAATAAGCTTACTCTTGAAGAATACTTCGAACTGGATGAATGTGCATGCAACTATGGGTTTGATCTGTTAGCCAGGTCCAAGGATCCAATCACAAGAGATCTTGCGTCTAGGCTGCAGAATCGCAATCTGTTTGAATACCAGGAAGATAATCCGGCCGGCAACAGAAAGATCAGAGCTTCGCTGGCCCGGGCTGATTATGATCCCCGCTACTACTTTGCCAAGGATTCAGCAAAGCAGCGCCCCTATGAACCGTATTCCCGTACTGGCAGTGAAGGTATCTGGGTGCGTATGCATACCGGTGAGATACTGGAACTTTCCCAGGCTTCCAACATTGTCAATGCGCTCGTTCATGGACGTGAACGAAGTGACAGCCGGGTATTCTTTCCAAAGGAAATTCTATGAGCATTCATGCATGAATATATCGGACAGTCGGCATCTGCGGACTGTCTTTTTTATATACAAGTCGGGATGTTGAATCCGATAGTCCATCTTTATATAAGTACCTTATATATTATGCAAATCCAATGTATTAAATCTTCATAAAAAAAAGATGTATTGCCATAATGAAAAGGATCGCGCAGAAGAATGTTCACCGGGACTGTATCAATCTGATGCATCAAAAGATCTTTTTCCACTTCCATCTCAGCTGCAGGAAGCGGCCGCAGGTTTACGGCTGAACGATTGAGGCAGAAAAATGATTGACTGTCTTCAGCTGCTGACTGTCATGAATGCCTGGTGATCTGTCCGGATAGCAAGATGAACGAAAGCAGTGCTCTCTATGAAAACGATTGAAAAACAGCACTGATGATGCGTTCTGATCAGCGCCGCTTTAATTTAGGTTGACAACAGAAAACTGTTGGATATAATGCTTTGGGTAATGGAAATTCATGTAAAACTGACACAGTTCGATATTACCAGGAAAGAGATCACTGTGCTTGCAGATGGAATTGCCGATTTGAACGGAGACAGACTCTCCTATACAGAAAAAGAAAATCCTTCGATTCGACATGAAATTATATTTGAAGAGAATCAGATTGTTCTGAAACGCCTTGCCGATATCAGCAGTGAGACATGCCTTCTGCCGGATCGAAAGGGAACTGCCAGTGTGAACAGTCCGTTCGGAGTTATGGAACTGGATACTGTTCTGAAGCGCTGGTCTAGAGACAGCGAACGCTGGATGGTTGAATATCAGATACTGGATGATAGTGGAAATGCTGTTACAAATCAGCAGCTGGTATGGGAACTGAAGGGAGTTAAGGAATGAGTGAAATTGAAGAACGGCTGAAGAGAGAATTCAGCCGGGCAGCAGAGAAGGCGCTGAACACTGAAGTTGATGTATCTCGTCTTGCACTGTCCCTGCCTAAAGAAAAGACGCACGGTGACTATTCTTCCAATGTTGCCATGCAGTATGCAAAGTCACTTGGCCTGAAGCCAAGAGAAGCAGCTGAGAAAGTTGCTTTGGAATTTGACTGTGATGCTGTGGGTGCTGAAAAAATCGAAATAGCCGGTCCGGGTTTTCTAAATGTGTTCATGAAGGACGGATCGCTGGCAGATATCATAAACAAGGTTATCTCTGCCGGAGATAACTGGGGCTGCTCTGATGCAGGCAAAGGCCGCAAAGTAGACGTGGAATATGTTTCAGCCAACCCTACAGGAGATCTGCATCCGGGTCATGCAAGAGGTGCCGCTATCGGTGATTCGGTTACCCGTCTGATGAAGATGGCTGGATATGATGTTACCCGCGAATACTATGTCAATGACGCCGG
>SABF01000188.1 GCA_009929095.1 Erysipelotrichia bacterium | reverse complement strand
AATTGGGACAGTCTGGATCGCAATCATATGGATTCCAGATAATCCTCAATATCATTGTCTTTGATAAATCGAATCACATGCCGCAAAAGTGAAGAATCATTGTCAAAAGTAAGAAGTGCAGCTGCTTCGACTAAAGGCAGCCATTTCATATCCTTGATTTCTTCCTTCTGCTTTTTCTCCTCACCGCCTACCGGTCTTGCAAGGAAATACGAAACATCCTTGTATACTTCTTTTCTTGGGCTGTAGTGAGTCTGTTCGCGAAAACCGCCAATGAACTCAATCTCCACGCCAGTTTCTTCTTTTACTTCTCTCAATGCAGTTTCCTGCTCTGTTTCGCTGTTTTCCATATGTCCTTTTGGAAAACCCCAGTGACCGTCATTCTGACGTACCACAAGTGTGTACAGTCGATGTTCTTCAAACTTCACAACCACTGCGCCGCATGACTTTTCAGTGATCTCAGGCATTCATCCCACCTCCATGGAAACTGAAGCAATTATAGCACCATCTAAAACGAAAACTACATGCTCGACATCTTCTTGAAGTGATATAATTATTTACATGAGAATCGCATATTTAGTACACACAAAACAGTCTCAGCAGGAAATCATGAAAGTACTGCTGGAACTCGTCAAGCAGGATGATCATGTATTTATCATGGTTGATGATAATAAAACTCGAGATGAAGTTATGATTGCTTCATCGCATGAAAGAAAAATCCATGTCTCTCATACTCAGGAATTTGCTCAGGAAGGAGATATGTCACTTTCACGCGGCACTCTTCTGCAGATGAAAGAAGCATTGGAACAGGAAGATGTCAGTTTTGATTATTTTGTCAATCTTTATGACGGCATGCTCCCACTGAAGCCAAGAGACGAAATCACATCATTTCTAAGTCAGAATCCTGGCGATTATTACTATGTTGATCGTACGCAGGATAATAATGCGGATCTTTTGAAACAGACATTGAAATATTATCCTTACACAAATCTGCTGAACTTTCCGGACTCCAAGAAGGTCAGGAGGCGCTCTCGGCACATGGCATCTTTCCTCAGTTTTCTTACCTTGAGAAGGAAACTTGAAGATCCAGTACAGATTGGAAGTCCTTGGTTCATTCTGACTGCAGCTACTTGTCGAATCCTCGCTGAAAACTATTCATACTGTTCAGAATTCTTCAAGCTTTCCTGGTATGCAGAAGAAATGTGCTATCCAATGATGATTGCTCGTTTCGTTAAGGATAATGTACATTTCAATGAAGATAAACGCGCTGTTGGTCCTGATGGCAAATGGATTCACAGTCAGGGAATTCGCAATATTTCTGAGGAAGTACTGAAAAACTATCCAGATGCTCTTTACGGGGGTGCCGTACTAGAAGCAGATCAGCCAGAACTGTTTGAAAAGATTCTTCCAATCTATAACAGTCATTATGTGGAAGAATATAACTATCCAACTGATAATTCCAGTTTTAATCAGCTGGTTGATGCAATATCCGAAAAAACAACTAAACAATAAAAAAATCTGTTCAGCGAATCCCATTATCTGGACATAAGAACACAGCAATTTAATAATCAGGCTTGATTCCTGTATTCACAAGGAGTTAAGCCTTTCAATTTGCTCTGTATTCTCTCGGTATTGCAGCAGAGACTATATTCACTTATTGCTTTTTTCAATTCATCCAGTGTGCTGAACTCAAATTCATCTCCGTAAAGCATTTCCTTCTTCATCTTTCCAAAGAAGTTCTCCATGACACAGTGATCTATACAGTTCCTCTGCGGGACATAGACAGAATGATTCCCTTATCCCTTAGTTCTTGTTTATTGCATCATCTGATACAGCCAGCCTTGATCTGAATGATATAAATGCGGGCAGGTCTTCCGTCAGATCCAGCCTTGTGACGGACACTTGCTTTCGGCTGTCTTAGCCTGCTGCATAGTACAAAGCTTATCTCCACTGTCTGGCTATCGCGTATGCCGGGCGCATCAAAAAAAGATTTGACTCTTTCAAATCAAATCTTTTATTAGCAAGCCAATAAGCAATATTCAAAAGTTCTTAAAATTTCATTCGTCAGTTTGTCTAGCCTGCCTAAAGCTCTGCAGTAATTAGTTCACATACACCTTTCACAGTAACTGCACCGCTGCCAGCAGGTATAAATACGCTTTCCCCCTGCTTAAGCTGAAGACTTTCTGAATCACAAGAGATGACGGCATTTCCTCTTATCAGCATTGCAGTGCAGAAGGAATGGGAATCCACATTAAAACCGGCGGTATTCTTAACCTTGAAATCATGAACTTCAAAGTATTCCGTCTTCTTCAGCAATTCTTCTTTGTAACTGCTGTCTTCATGAAGCAGTTTATCTGCTTTGGAATCAATCGATACCGGTTCAAGATTGGCTACTTCAAGCGCCTTGTCAATATGAAGCGGTCTTAGGCTGCCATTCTTATCTCTGCGATCAAAGTCGTATACTCGATAGGTCACATTTGAGCGTTCCTGAATTTCGATAATCATACAGCCGGCAGCTATTGCATGAATCGTACCGGAGCGGATCAGATAGCATTCACCCGCTTTAACATGAACTTTATTCAGAACTTCGCATACTGTATTGTCTTCAATATGTTTTCTGAACTCTTCTTTTGACATCTTCTGATTTACGCCTAGATAAAGACATGCTTCCGGAGCGGCATCAATGATATACCACATCTCAGTTTTTCCATTATCATGTTCTACACGGCGGGCATATTCATCATCCGGATGAACCTGAATGCTTAAATCCTGTCTTGCATCAATATACTTGATCAAAATCGGAATATCACTAATTGCACAGGCAGTT
The DNA here is from genome assembly GCA_009929095.1 of Erysipelotrichia bacterium. Classification (GTDB taxonomy): domain Bacteria; phylum Bacillota_I; class Bacilli_A; order Erysipelotrichales; family Erysipelotrichaceae; genus Bulleidia. The sequence continues at coordinate 866 of SABF01000188.1, read as the reverse complement.
CCAAGAACTTCCGGATGTTTCTTTACATATTCAAGTAAATTCTCATTTTCGATTCTGCTTTGACCATCAGGGTGTGTGGAAAGTTCCCAACTCTCTGCAATAATATCTAAACCGCTGTCTGTTTTGTTATAGTACTTCTCCAACTGTTTTCCGCCCCAGAGGTAATCTTTGTAAGCAGGCTCAATACGATTCAGTTTCTTTAGCATAGGAAGCTCCTTCCATTATTTATTCTGATCCAGATAGTTGATCTTTTTCAATACATGTTTTCTTCCATTTCGATAGCTCAAATATGAAAGCGCACTGAGAATGCCAGCTGCCACAGCCGTTACGATTGCAACACTTCTCCATACCCCATAATAATTACCATTTCGCATAAACAAAATGACAATAACACAAGCGCAGCAGATAGAAAGCACTGACATCATCATCTTTTTTACTCTGTTCAGCATGACATACTCATTTTGAATATCAAGTTTGAAATCTTCAACCTGTTTCTTTGTAAATGCCATTGTTCAATCCTCCAATGATAGAAAAACCGGCTCTGTATGGGAGAAAACACAAAGCCGGTTTCGAATGATATAAGAAATCAGTAAGACAGTCCCGGGTTGAAGAAGCCGATCAGTACGCCGACAAATGCGACAATAATCATGATAATCATGACTTTGATCGGAGAAACCTTCTTCTTTGCCATCAGCCACCAGCAGAGGAGGACAAACAGCATCGTGAGAATGCCAGGGAATGCACCATCCAGCTTTTCCTGAAGCATAACCGGAGTAGTTGTTCCAGTTGCTGCATCATAGGAAGAAGTCAGCTGAATAGATGTTGTAATATTGACCCAGCTTGCAGCCATTGCACCGACGATGACC
>SABF01000187.1 GCA_009929095.1 Erysipelotrichia bacterium | reverse complement strand
GCTCAAGGCTGCACAGATTGCCATGATGATGAAGGGCGTTGCTGACAATAAATTGCCAAAAGATGTTTCCGTAAAAGGCAAGGAACTTGTAAAAAAGAGATTTGCGACAGTATCTGTATACTATGCTGTCACAAATGGAATTAAGGGAATCTTCGCCGAACTGACAAAAGGGCTGAACAGCCTGGCAGATTCCAGCGGCAATTCTGCAGACGAAGGGGTAACCGGAACTATTTCTGCAGTCATCAATATAGCGGTTGCATATCTGTGCGACTGCTGCCTTGGCTGGGTATTCTATCGTACAGAGGAGAATGCATTCCGCAGTACCTGTGAAGGTGCAGTTCTTTACTTCAAAAACTGGAAGACCCTGATCAAGAATATGGGGCGTGTCCTTGGGTTTGGCGCAGTATCTCTGGTCATTATTGGCGGTCTTCTCGGATTTGGCTATTACAGCTTACTGGGGAATTTTCCGGTGTTCGTTCAGGGTATTGTCAATGTACTGGGATCTGTAGTTGAGAATGAATCTGAAATTACCAAAGATCCTACTGTTTCACTGGCCGTTGTTTCATTCCTGTTTGCCCTGATTACCTGGTCAGTTCTGCATGCTGCATTTGTCAGACCATTCGTGCTGATTGGCGTTCTCCGCAACTATATGAAGGCGGGCATAGAAAATCTTCCGAAGGAAGCTGATATGGCGGCACTGGACGGTGTCTCCAAGAAATTTAAAAAAGCACATGTTAAGGCTGATACCGAACCGACAGCAGCCTGACACTGGCACATCAGAATAGAAGAGACCTGCGGGTCTCTTTTTTACAGACAGCATTGCTATTCGGCAGCCGGATGCCAGGCAGATAAATCTGTTTTTGCTGAAATGAACGATGAGCAGTATGCAGCTGATCTGAAATCGTCTGCACAGCTGAAAAGATTTGAGTTATCTATTCCTGAATGAAATTGATATTGTGTTTGCAGGTGCTGAAGTTTCTTCAGGTATTGCAAAATAAAACAATCACTTCCATGAGTGATCTTCGGAGAATATTTTATTTCCCAACTTTAATATTATAGCATAAAGATCAGAAAATGTAAGGGCTTACAAACATGGCTGCTTCGGCTATACTGAGGGTGCAGAGATACAAAGGAATAAAAAAAGAATCAGTGCAGTGCTTCAGGAGGAATTATTATGAAACCAATCGACACGAAAGGCAGGCATCTCAGTTAAGCAATTACCTGACCGGGATGTGCCTGCAGAAACATCAGGATGGATTCAAAGGTCACTTAACACCGGAATCAGTGATTAAGCATGTAGGAAAATTGGAACAATAACAGAGACGATACACGAATGGCCGGGTATAAGTGATCTTGCATGAAGGGATCTGCATGGTAATGCGGATCCCTTTTTCGGTGCTCCAAGAAATGATGTGGTCAGAGAAAAATTAAGATATCCTGTGGCGGTGGTCATCACGGAAAATTGAGAACAAGCTGTAGAATCAAATGCGCAATAATGAATGAGGCAATCAGAAGATTTCCGTGAAATGGCAGCGAACACTGAAAATGTACCTGGATGATCATTGCTACACAGATTTGGCTATTGCCTGTAAATCAAGATAGGCGGATACCACATAGTATCTTATAGCGATCTGTCATCCACATATGATTTTTGATATCGCCTTTTTCTTATCAGAAAAAGATCGGCATTTTCAAACTAACAGCATTCGGAAGGTTCCGAAAAAATAATCGATGATGCATCCCGGCAAGAAGTATCTGAATTGTTTTCGTTCGTGCATCTATTTGAAGTAGGCAGTACTGCAGAACAAAGCAGCTGTTTAAGAATTTGGCCATGACTGTTTCAAAACAGGATCATGCATAAAATGAAAAGTATAAAAGCCTGCAAAAGCTTTTGAAAAAGACTGAGGTGCGGTTATAGTCTTTGCAACTCATGCCATTATCACGAAGCAAAATGCTCTGCCATATTATTCGGATTATGCATGCGGTCATTCTATTGTGCGCTGCATTGCTGAATCAATAGAGCGGAGAAAGAGTGCGCCTGTATCTCGCATGATTTCATCATAAAGCATTTCAGTCAGGATACATTGAAATGAATGAGATCTGATACGCTTCAGAATGAGAAAAGTTTATAGAATGCTTGCATGTTCAGTATATGAAAGAATTGAAAAGGAAAAGCATTGTTGCCGCACGGCAGTCATCGAGAGGGTAATGAAATTGTGCGGATGCTATGTGATCATTCCTTCTGAAGGAATGACAGATAAAGATGCAGTGAACTTGTATAAGATCTGAAGTGTGTCAGCGAAACTGTTTCACGCTGACAAATGTCACTTGAAAATACCGTATTGCGAGTGCAGTCAGCAAAATCAGCCGCCGCAAAGAAACGGATTGAGTTTGCCGCATTGATCATTCGCAGAAGAATATAGGCGTATTTGAAAGACAAAGCTGATAAAGATGCCGGCGTGGCAAACTGCACGATAGTGCCGGTGGGACTTTGAGACCTGAAAAAGATAGAAATGGTCAGGCAGTCCGATGATGTATATCAGATGCATCATGCACTGCCAAAGACCCAGAAAACAATCCATAATGCATTCAAAATGGACGCGGTGCTCATTAAGCATCATGTCAGACAGCACAGTATTCAGCGACCTGCAGCGATATCGGAAAAATCATCATCAGGGCAATTGAAAATAGGCGCAGATCACCTGTCGGAAACGATACAGTATATAATTATCAGGAAGCTGGCATATTGATAAAACGCGCATCAAACCTCACATTTCTCATGGAAAGCGGATAGAAAACATCTATACAATGATATAATTTTCACGATAGCGGAGGTACGATAAATGAGGTGTGCTGTATTCTTTGCCGAAGGTTTTGAAGAATGTGAAGGCCTGATTATTGTGGATCTGCTGCGAAGAGGCGGTGTTTCGATTGATACTGTATCCATTGCTGATTCCAGACAGGTGATATCCAGCCACAAAGTGACAATCCAGACCGATCTATTGTGGGATGACATTGATCCGGAGGCTTATGATGTACTGATTCTGCCGGGCGGCAAGCTTGGAACTGAGAATCTGGAGCACTTTGCACCATTGCTCAGTGCATTGAAGAAGCACTGTGAAGCCGGCAGGCTGACCTGTGCCATCTGTGCGGCGCCGTCAATCCTAGGTCATCTTGGACTGCTGAAAGGAAAGAATTATACTAGTTTTCCGGCATTCAGCGATCCATCCTATGGCGGGGAATATCAGATGGAACTGGCGGTCATAGACGGCAATATTATTACTGCCAGGGGCATGGGAGCTGCGATTGCCTTCTCAATTGAAATACTAAGAGCTATTAAGCCTGAATGCCTTGATAAAGTAGAATACGGTATCCAGGATGAACATGTATTTCGCACGATGAAGAAACCAGAATAAGGAGATCAGATTATGCCAATGTTTTCCAATGATTCAAGACAGTTCAAGTTTGATGTGCTGCTGGAGATTTCCAAGCAGGCATTTAAGGACGAACTGGATGAACAGAAGATTCAGGCTAAGGCCAGAGATCTAGTATCACTGCATTCACCGCGTGTTCGCTGCTGCGTTTATAAAGAACGTGAAGTTCTGAGACAGCGGGTCAGACTGGCGATGGGTCAGATGGCAGATGAGACAAAGGAATATAATCCGAGACAGATTGTGCAGGTCATTGATGCGGCTTGTGACGGCTGTACCATTCGCAAGATTCAGG
>SABF01000186.1 GCA_009929095.1 Erysipelotrichia bacterium | reverse complement strand
CTGGAACAAAGCATTGGCAAACTTGACATCATTGCCGAGGATCTCGGCTTTCTGACACCGGAAGTCATACAGATGGTGAAAGAAACAGGCTACCCTGGCATGAAAGTATTGGAATTTGCATTTGATACCAGAGATACCGGATCTGGCTATCTTCCGCATACCTATCAGCGAAACTGCGTTGTCTACGCCGGAACACATGATAATGATACGATACTTGGATGGATGCGCAGCGCTCCGAAAGAAAGTGTGAAGCGCGCCAAGATGTATCTGAATTTGAATACTGAGGAAGGGTATAACTGGGGCATGATGCGCGGTGCCTATGAATCTGTGGCTGATCTTGCTATTATGCAGATTCAGGACGTTATCGGACTTGGCTCAAAAGCACGCATTAATATTCCTTCCACGACCGGCAACTGGACCTGGCGCATGCTGCCCGGTGCATGCAGTCGCACATTGGCAAAAAAACTGGCAATGTGGATGGAACTATACGGCAGACTTCCCAAGAGCGATGTCACCAGTCAGACAGAATACTACAATCAATAATCAAAAAGAGACAGAAACTGTCTCTTTTCCTGTTTTTGTGCATAATCTGACTGGTAAAAATCAAAATTGATATAATATTTTCAGCAGACAGACATGTATGTCTGCAGAGGAGGTACAAAGATATGAACAGCAGTCTCAATCTACGCAAGGTAGCAGTCATCGGCTGTGGCTTTGTAGGATCTTCAAGTGCTTTTGCATTGATGCAGAGCGGTCTGTTTTCAGAAATGGTGCTTGTAGATGTTATGAAGGATAAGGCGGAAGGAGAAGCCATGGATATCAGCCATGGAACCTCGCTATCCACACCTATGAAAGTATATGCAGGAGATTATAAGGACATTGCTGATGCGGCAATCATTGTCGTCACAGCTGGCGCTAATCAGAAGCCGGGAGAAACCAGACTCGATCTGATCAAGAAGAATGTCGGCATCCTCAAGTCAATCATGACTGAAATTAAGCCGCTGAATCCTCAGGGTGTCATGCTGGTGGTATCCAATCCGGTTGATATTCTGACCTGGGCTGCCATGAAGATGAGCGGTATGCCGGAGAACAGAGTGTTCGGATCAGGTACTGTACTGGATACAGCGCGCCTGCACTATCTGCTTGGCAACAAACTGGATGTGGATTCCCGCAGTGTCCACGCATGGGTGGTAGGCGAACATGGAGACAGCGAAATTGTGTGCTGGAGCAGTGCCAATGTATCCAGTGTTCCGCTGGCAGATTTCTTCTCATTGCGCGGTATGGGTGATATCGATTTTGCCAATGCTGAAAAGGAAATGGCAGATGATGTTAAGAACAGTGCCTATGAGATTATCGCCAAGAAGAAGGCTACTTATTATGGCATTGCCATGTCAGTCAAAAAGATATGCACGGCAATCATGCGTGATGAAAAGAGCATCCTGCCGGTTTCTACTGCAATGCATGGTGCCTATGGTATCAGTGACTGCGCTCTGAGCATGCCTGCAATTGTCGGCCGTTCCGGAGTTGAATCTCTGGTTCCGATTTCCATGACTCAGCAGGAACGGGAAGAACTTGTTAATTCTGCAGACATTTTAAAGAAAAATATGGAAGGAATAGACTTCGACTGATTCAGATCATGAAAAGCTCCATCTTCAGCAGAGATCATACTGAGGAAGGAGCTTTTATTTATTCCATCGGAATGCTTGTGTACGGGGTGCGGTCCATGGCATACACTGTGAAAAGATGCTCTTCCAGTACACCATAGGTTCTGGGATGTCCGCCTTTAGGCAGGGCAATGGATCCTGGATTCAGTATATAGATGCCGTTTTTTTCTTCCGCAGCAGGAATATGCGTATGACCAGAAAGGAAGGCTTCGCCTGGCTGAAGCACAGGCAGATGTTCTGGTCCGTATATATGACCATGGCTCATGAACACTTTTCTTTTCCCGGCATATACAATGCTGTAATCAGCGGTGATTGCAAAGCTGAGAACCATTTGATCTACTTCGGCATCGCAGTTTCCTCTTACAGCAATGATATGATCAGCTATCGGATTGAGAATGGCAATCACATCTTTTGGCGCATAGTCCTCAGGCAGATTGTTTCTTGGTCCGTGATAAAGTATATCCCCGCAGCAGAGGATTGCATCACATTGGTGAAAGGCATACAGTTCCATAATGTGGGATGCACCGCTTAAGGAACCGTGAATATCAGATACAGTCAGAAATTTCATGCAGTCAGTTCTCCTGTTCTGCTAACGATTATACGATGCAAAGGACTGCAGTAAACAGCAGGAAACATTAAATTGTCAGTCGGTCTTGCAATTAATAAGCATCTGTCTGAAGATTCAGACTGGAAAGGAAATTGGCGGGATTTCCGAATTTGAACAGTCAAGCCGAGATTTGAAACAGATTGAGCAGTACGGAAGAAATAGAACTGCTTCAGAATGTGACAAGTACTGTTCCAAAGAGGCAATGGAAGAGTTCAGCTCCGATGAAGAGAATCCTCTTGCGATCCTATAGCATATTGCCGGCTGTCTTCAGTATGACCGCTGCTGCATCAGGCTGGCAGATGCGCTTTCAAATAGAACGCGAGTCTGATCATGCAAATCAGGGTCGGCTGCTGTATCAAAGAGGAATCTCATCGCCAATGAAGCTGCGAAATACAGCGAAGTGATCGTGTGCTATTAAATCTGGCGAATGCAGCACATACCTGATGGAATTCTATAGGATTCCTGTACAAAAGGAATCAGATGATTTGGCAAGAACGGGCGGACAGATGGAAGAACCGGAAAAAACAATTGATCATCGGATAAATCGTTTTATAATGAAACTGTCCATAAGGAACCGTGATCAAACGACATGGATTTCTTCATTCATGGATATTCAGGCTTCACTGCGGCAATTCGCTGCATCCATTCATGGAGCGGCAGGAGGAATTTGAACATGAAGCAGAAGAAACATCTGAGGCGGCTGGTACTGGCGGCTTTTTTTGCGGCGGTCGAGGTTGTTCTCGTACTCACCCCGATCGGAATCATTCCGGTTGGACCGATTCGTGCTACTACCATGCACATTCCGGTGATTCTGGCGGGTATTCTGTGCGGACCTGGATTTGGCGCCGGAATCGGAACCGTGTTTGGACTTCTTAGTCTTGCCAAAAATACATTTGAACCGACAGTAACCTCATTTGTGTTTTCCCCGTTTATCACGATTGGCGGAATGCATGGCAGTTTCTGGAGCCTTCTGATTGTACTGGGACCAAGAATTTTTATGGGTGCACTGAGCGGCTGGCTGTCTGTGATCTGCAGAAGGATGATTGGAAAGAAGATGCTGAGTGACAGCATTGCTACAGCAGTTTCAGCAATGATGCATACACTGATGGTTATGGGCGGCATCTGGTTGTTCTTTGCGGAACCATATGCAGCCGCAAGAGAACTGACTATCGAGGCAGCCGGTGCTGCTGTTATGGCTGTGATAGGAACAAACGGAGTGGTTGAGATGCTGATCGCTGCAGTGATTGTGCCGCTGTTAGTCAGGGCACTGACTCCTGCAGGGATCAGAATGGGGGTAATAGCAGATGAAAACAAAGCCGGATAAATGCATCATTGTCGGTGTAAGCGGCGGTATAGCTGCCTATAAGACATGCACATTGGTATCTTCACTCCGGAAGAAAGGCTATGAAGGGGTCGCTTATATCAATTCCGATATTTCATTCGTTGAAAGAGAGCAGATTGTTGAGGGATTCCAG
>SABF01000185.1 GCA_009929095.1 Erysipelotrichia bacterium | reverse complement strand
ATATCATTCAAAGTAGCACTGATTGTTTCTACACCTTCCTTAATTGTGATCAGTCCGGCCTTTTGCAGAATTGCAAGAATACGTCCATTATCCGCAACAGAGTTGGAGATGACGATCGTTGCATTGTCAGCAAGATTCTTTATATCATCAACAGTTTTCGAATAGAATCCAAACGGCTCAATATGAATTCCTCCGACATTTGAAATCTTGTATCCATTTGTTTCCTTTTCATTATTGAAGAACGGAACATGCTGGAAATAGTTTGCATCAGCGTCCCCATTGGATACTGCTTCATTCGGTGTATAGTAGTCATCTGTGACAGTAATCTCTAAGCTAATGTTGTACTTTTCCAGCAGAATAGGCTTAGCCTGTTCCAGAATCTCTGCATGCGGATTGGCAGTGGCGATGACTGTCAGGACTTCCGGCTCTCCGGCAGCTGATGATGTTGATGATGCAGCAGCTGTAGAAGCTGCTGATGTGCTGGATGCGCAAGCTGTGAGTGTAAGTGCGACCGCTCCAACTGCAAATTTTCTAATAATACTGTTCATTTTCTTTCTCCCTTTACGCGCGTTAGCGTTTATCAATTTTCCGGACAATTGCATCACCAAGCCACTGCATGGCAAACACAATCAGGACGATAATAACTGTTGAAGTATAAAGCACTGCATTGTTGCGGCGGGCAAATCCATACAGGTAGGCAAGATTGCCGAGTCCCCCGGCACCGATTGCACCAGCCATTGCTGTATAGCCAATCAGTGAAATACCAGTGACTGTAATTCCTGAGACCAGTGCAGGCATAGCTTCCGGCAGCAGCACTTTGGTGATGATCTGCCAGTTGGTTGCACCCATGGATCGGGATGCCTCAATTGTTCCCTTATCAACTTCCTGGAACGCTATGACGCACATTCGTGCATAGAACGGGGTTGAGGCAAAGATCAATGACGGCAGTGCAGCAGTCGCACCAAGCATGGTACCAACCAGTGCCTTCGTCAGCGGAATCAGAATAATCAGAAGGATGATAAATGGAATCGCTCGGAGAACATTGACTATTACATCGGCAATTCGATTAATCACTCTGTTCTGAAGCAGACCGCCGGTTTCCGTACAATAGAGCAGCACACCGATGATAAGTCCAAAGGTTACTGCAAACAGCAGTGAAGCAAATGTCATGTATACGGTTTCCCATACAGCTGTCAGAAGCTGGGTGATATTAAGAGTAGTGGCAATCATCTTACAGCACCTCCACTTTGACACTGTCATATCCGGTAAGTTCTGTCACAAATTTGTTATACTGCTCATCTGATCCATGATAGAGATGCAGATATGTAACTCCGATCGGGCCGCTTACGGACTGACTGATATCAGACTGAACAATGGATACTGGGAAGTTCACCTTACGGATGCAATCTGCGATGACTGGCTGATCTGCATTATTGCCGGTAAAGCTGACCCTGATCAGCGGTCCATCCGGATACTTGTTCTTTAATTCTTCGGCTAATTCTGCGATAGGCTGATCAGCATTTATATTTTGAATGAACTTCTTGGTAACATCATGTTTGGGATGTTCAAATAGTTCCTTGACAGTTCCCTGCTCTACTATCATTCCGTCGCTCATGATCGCTACTCTGCTGCATACCTTCTGAACCACTTCCATCTGATGGGTAATCATGACGATTGTAATGCCAAGCTCCTGATTGATCTTTTTCAAAAGACTCAGGATCTGTTCTGTCGTCTGAGGATCAAGAGCGCTGGTAGCTTCATCACTGAGCAGAATCTTCGGATCATTTGCCAATGCTCTGGCAATTCCAATTCTTTGTTTCTGCCCACCGGACAGTTCACTTGGATAGGAATTCTCTCTGCCTTCAAGCCCAACAAGATTGATCAGATGTCTTGCTTTAGCTGTTCTCTGCTCTTTAGGAACCCCGGCAAACTCCAATGGAAGTTCAATATTCTGCAATACTGTTCTTGACCAGAGAAGATTGAAATGCTGAAATATCATTCCGATCTTCTGACGTTCCTCCCTGAGTTCTTTCTTTGACAGATCCGACATCGTTCTGCCGTCGATGATCACATCGCCGGCAGACTGTCTTTCAAGCTGATTGATCATACGAATCAGCGTGCTCTTGCCAGCTCCTGAATAGCCAATAATGCCAAAGATTTCGCCATCATCAATCTTTAGACTGACGCCGTTGACCGCATGGATGGATTCTTCCTTTGTCTTAAATATTTTTGTTACATTCCGAATCTCAATCATACATACCACTCCTTTCCCCTGTTGCAATAAAAATCCCGTCCAGCTGCAATTTCACTCACAGCCAAGGACGGGATATCAATATCTCGTGTTACCACCTTGTTTCGCAGCACCATCACTGGTACAGCCTTATGAAGTCCTATCAGACCTCTTCACGTTAACGGGTGAACCCGTCATGGCCTACGTTTCGGCCATGCAACTCCAAGACCATGTTCACCGGACATCAGCATATCCCCTTTCAGCTTTCAGGGACTCTCTCTTGATGCTTCAGAGCGGCTACTCTTCTTTTCTCTGCCTTATGTTTAACAGTTTAATTCTGTTTTCAGAAATGTCAACAGTTTTATGAAACATTTTTCTGGTGCGTGATGTAAATTTTCACAGAGCTCAGTACATGATAAAGGATCGCCTTTCAGCGATCCTGATTCTATTTAGCCGCGATTGAAGAAATGAGGAATCCCAGATTCTTCTTTTTCATCTCCAGATGCGCTTCCAAATCCAAGCACTGTATCATCGTCATTAGCGATAACGCTGGATCCATTGCCAACCGCCTTTGTATTCACAGCACTTCCTTCATCAGGAATCATTTCCGGTTTCGGAAGGTTGAAGCCAGTAGCGATGACCGTTACAATGATCGATTCACCGATCTTATCATTGATGGCAACACCGAAAATGATATCAATGTTATTTCCAGCAGCTTCACGGATAAAATCCACTGCTTCCTGAGCATCATACGCAGACATGCTTGCTCCGCCGGTTACGTTGACAATTGCATTATGAGCACCAGTAATCTGTGCTTCCAGTAAAGGCGACTGAATTGCCTTCTCAGCTGCTTCCTTTGCCTTATTCTCTCCCTGTGCCATGCCAATTCCGATCAGAGCAGATCCCTGACCTTCCATAACGGACTTGATATCGGCAAAATCCAGGTTGATCATAGCCGGAACAGCAATCAGATCCGTAATGGTCTGAACACCTTGACGGAGAATATTGTCAGCTTCCTTAAATGCATCTTCAAATGGAATGTGGCCAATTACTTCCAGAACGCGGTTGTTGGCAATAATAATCAGACTGTCAACATATTCCTTCAGCTGCTCAAGACCCTGTTCTGCCTGAATCATGCGGCGGCGTCCTTCAAAGCTGAATGGTTTTGTAACGATGCCTACTGTCAGGCATCCGAGTTCTTTTGCGATTTTTGCAAAAAGCGGTGACGCGCCGGTTCCAGTGCCTCCGCCTAATCCAGCAGTCAGGAATACCATGTCAGCACCCTGAATTGCTTTCTTAATCTCTTCTTCTGATTCGACAGCTGCCTTACGGCCGTTATCCGGATTGCCGCCTGCTCCTAAGCCTTCTTTTCCAAGCTGTATCTTATTCTGTACAGGTGAAACATCCAAAGCCTGAAGATCAGTATTGGCTACATAAAATTCAACGCCCTGCACGCCTTCCTGAACCATTCGGTTGACTGCATTGCTGCCAGCGCCGCCTACACCGAAGACTTTAATTTTTGCAATCTGGTTATATGTTAAATC
>SABF01000184.1 GCA_009929095.1 Erysipelotrichia bacterium | reverse complement strand
ATGCATCAGTATCAAAAGGCTTCCCAACACGTACAGTTTCAACATATTCCTCCATAGCTGGTTTATACAAAGCTTCTGGATAACGGTATAGATGGGATGCTTGAACTGCTTGATTCAAAGTCGCAGAATCATTTCATCTGCTGCGAAAAAGAGGCCATGGTTCTGTTTCAGGACGTCATCCAGTATCAGATTGATCTGATTGATCATAGTATTGAATTAGCTGATTCAAAACGGGCTGAAGAGCTCAGCCTTATGAAAGAAGATCTCGTCCATATTAAAAACCGCAAACCGGAAACATTTCATCAGGCATTGCAGCTGTTCTGGCTGTTTGCGCTGTGTGCCGGCTGCATTAACTATGGCCGCATGGATATGGTGCTTGGCGGCTATCTGAAGCATGATATCGATCATGGAATCATTGCAGAAGAGGATGCGTATCGATATCTTAAGTCGCTTTGGAAACTGATTGAGAATCGCAGAACAACAGTGAATGGCCGAATTATTGTCGGCGGATATGGCAGAAAAGATATTGAAGCAGGAGACCTGTTCACCAGAATATGTTTAAGAGTATGCCGTGATACCAGATATGTTGAGCCGCAGTTTACACTGCGATTCAATCATGATACACCACAGGATATTATGGACATGGCGTATGACTGCATTGCTTCAGGTGCAACATATCCGACACTTTATAATGACGATGTCAATGTGCCGTCTGTGGAATATGCCATGCGGATCAGCCGGGAATATGCAGAACAGTATGTGCCATTTGGCTGCGGTGAGTTTGTAATTCAGGGAAAAAGCGTCGGAACTCCGAACACGCTGCTGAATCTGGTCAAGATCCTTCAGATATCAGTGAACAGCGGAGTTGATCCCATGGATGGCATCTGCAAGGCAGGGCCAGTAAATCTGAAGAAGGCAGAAGAACTGACCAGTTTTGAAGAACTGAAAGACCAGTATCATAAACTGCTGGATTATTATATAGATCTCAGCGCAGATGCACAGCAGTATTCCTACGAGGTTATGAATCGTGAAGTGTCCTTTCTGTTTCCTTCACTGCTGATGGATGATTGCATAGAACGGGAGAAGGCTCTGCTGGATGGCGGGGTGGAAATTCTTGGCGGAACGAATGAGACCTATGGAAATATCAATGCTTCTGATGCACTTTATGCAGTGAAGCAGGTGGTCTATCAAAAGCATCTGTATACCTTAAAAGAAGTTAATGAAGCGGCGGCAGATGATTTTGCTGGAAATGAGAAGATGAGGCATGATCTTCTGCATGAACCAAAGTATGGCAATGATGATGCTGAATGCGATGAAGAAGCAAATGATCTCTTTGAGTATGTGGCAAAGGGAGTCAGAGATGCCGGCATCAAAAGGAATATGGGTTACTATCTGATTGTGATTTCAAATAATCAGACTAATACTGACTGGGGTATTCATACGGCAGCTTCCATGGATGGCAGGCATAAGGGAGTCTTTATGAATCCGGCCAACAATCCTCAGGGAGGGGCAGCTTTGAAAGGCCCGACTGCCTGTCTGAATTCTCTGTCAAAGTTCAAGGCAGAGTATCATGGCGGAAGTGTGCAGAATATGCGCTTTACACGCCGTATGATGCATGAAGATGAAACAAAGGTGAGACAGATGTTCCGGACTTACTTTGACCGGGGAGGCTGCCAGCTGATGGTGACAGTCGTTGATCGAGGACAATTGGAAGATGCACAGGTTCATCCGGAGAAATATCCGGATCTGATTGTCCGGGTAGCAGGCTACAGTGCTCGTTTTGTAGATCTGCCGGGTTCGGTGCAGAATGAACTTCTTTCGAGAATGCTGTATGACTGAGATATTCAATATCGAACGATTTGCAACGCACGATGGACCGGGGATTCGTACTGCAGTTTTCTTCAAGGGATGCGGAATGCACTGTCCCTGGTGTGCGAATCCGGAGTCATGGGGCATCAGACCTGTGCTGATGCATGATGCGCAGAAATGTTCTGGCTGCGGTCAGTGTGCGGCAGTATGCCCGGTGCACGCAATTCAGGTAAGTGAGCAGTGGACGGAAGATCCAAACCTGTGTACAGCATGTCATCGATGTGAAGAAAGCTGTCTGAACGATGCAATCAGTTTTGCCGGAGAATCGATGACTACGGAAGAGATCATGCAGGAGGTGCTGAAGGACCTGGACTATTACCAGAGAAGCGGCGGCGGTCTGACTGTATCCGGCGGCGAAGCATTTCTGCAGAAGGATGGGCTGATTGAACTTTTGGAGTTGGCTCATCAGAATGGACTGCATACTGCAGTGGAAACTGCAGGCTTCTGCAGTCATGAAGCATTTTCTGAGACAATGCCTCTTATTGATTTATTTCTATTTGATATGAAACACGCTGATGCAGAAGTTCTTCGCACCGTGACAGGTGCAGATATGAAGATAATTAATGCCAATCTGGAGATACTTGCACAGAATTGTCCGGAACGGGTAATCATTCGCATCCCGGTAATTCCAGGCTTCAATCGTGAACATGATATTGTTCTGCGAATCCTGGACAAGGTTAAAAGCTATGGATTTACAAGAGCAGATCTGCTTCCGTATCACACCCTTGCGAAAGTCAAATGGAACAGAATGCAGCGCGAATATCCTTATGGTGAGGATCAGCCGCTTCAGCAGGAAGACTTAAAGCAGATGATGGAATATGGAATTGGAATCGGACTGGATGTCCGGATTGGAGGCTGAAGAAAATGCTGAAAAAGGAAAGACTCTATCGCATTGAAGCACTGCTGAAGCAGAAGCCGTTCCTGTCAATCAGTCAGCTGCAGACAGAATTGAGTGTATCCCGCTCAAGTGTGATGAGAGACCTGGATGAACTGGAAAAAAGCGGCAGAATTGTCCGTGAGAGAGGCGGGGCTGCCAGCTGTCATGCAGAAGATCTGACTCGCAGTATCTATAGTGAACCATCCGTGTCTTCACGCGAGAACCTCAATGCAGAGCAGAAGAGAAGAATTGCGGCTGCGGCTGCATCGTATATCAAGGACGGAAGCTGTATTTTCCTGGACAGCGGAACTACACCGGCTTATATCATTCCATGGCTGGAAGACAAGCAGGTGCAGATTGTTACAGCCAGCACCTATGTATCAAATCGCATCCCTTCTTCCTTTCGAGGCGATGTATACCTGATCGGCGGCAGCTATCTGCGTGAATACGATACGGTATCAGGATCCATAGCACTTGAGATGCTGGATCAGTTCAACTTTGACTGTGCTTTCATCGGTGCCAATGGCATCAATCTCAAAACTGGCGAAGTCAGCGCATTCAGCGAACAGATCAGTGCTCTTAAAAAACATGCTATGAAACGCAGCACAAGCAGTATTCTGCTGTCCGATTCATCGAAATTTGGAGTGCGGGCAATGTCAGTGTTTGCAAAACTGAACATGTTTGACAAAGTGATTACAGACAGTTATCCGGAGAATATGAAAAAGCCTGGAAACATCATATGTGCAGATGCACAGAAGGGGACGAAGAAATGAATACAACAGATTTAAAAAAGAAACAGCTGATTGAATCAATGAAGGGAGGTCTGATTGTTTCGTGTCAGGTTCAGCATGATGATCCGATATATACACCGGATATGGCGGTTAAAATGGCCGAAGCAGCAAGATGGGGCGGTGCAGTCGGTATTCGTGCAAATAGCCCTGAACAGATCATGGCAATCAAAAAAGCGGTACCGGAACTGCCGATGATCGGACTCTGGAAAGTATGGCATGATGATACAGACGTATTTATTACTCCGACAATGAAAGAGGTCCATGCCATTCATGATGCCGGAGCAGAGATCATAGC
>SABF01000009.1 GCA_009929095.1 Erysipelotrichia bacterium | reverse complement strand
GACTAAGACAGGCCGTGCCATGCGTGCCTGTTCAGAAGATCGAGGTGCCGCAACTCTGATGGGCATCAATGTCAATCGGATTATCTCCATTACCTTTGCCATTGGATCCGGTCTGGCCGGTATCGCGGCAGTGCTGCTTGCAGCAACCTATCCTTCTGTTTATCCGACGCTCGGCTCAATGCCGGGCATTAAGGCGTTCACCGCTGCCGTCTTCGGCGGTATTGGAAGTATCCCGGGATCTTTCCTTGGCGGCCTGCTTCTGGGTGTCATAGAAAATCTTTCCAAGGTTTATATTTCCGCTCAGCTTTCTGATGCCATTGTATTTGGAGTGCTGATTATCGTATTGCTGATCAAGCCAACCGGATTGCTTGGCAAGAAGAATCATGAGAAAGTGTGAGGAAAGTGAAGATGAAGAAATTGTTGCAGAAAAAAAACCGATCTAGAATCTTCTCATTTGCACTGATTCTGATTGTCTGGATGGTCATCACTGTTCTGAAAAGCTCCGGCTCGCTGACGCGTCAGATATCCAGTCTTCTGGTTCCGATTGCCTGTTACATTGTGGCGGCGATCGGACTGAATCTGAATGTTGGCGTCTCTGGTGAACTGAATCTTGGCCAGGCCGGCTTTATGTCTATTGGCGGCTTTACTGCGGCTATCGTCGCATATATTCTGAAAGGCACGATCTCCAATGGTGCGATACTGCTTCTTGTGGCGATTCTTGCCGGAGCAGTGATGGCCGGCTTATTCGGCTGGCTGATTTCCATTCCGGTATTGAAACTGCAGGGAGATTATCTTGCCATCGTTACACTGGCTTTCGGTCAGATCATCATGTCCATTCTCAACAACCTGTATATCGGCTTTGACAGTGCCGGTCTGCACTTTGCCTTTGGAACTAATACGCTTAAGCTGCTGCAGGGAGGCAAAATGATTATCAGCGGCCCAATGGGAGTGGCTGGGAATCAGATGATCTCCAACTATACTGCCGGTATTCTGCTGATCATTGCCTCACTGTTCATTGTATATAATATTATTTACAGCCGCAGCGGCCGGGCAATTATGGCCTGCCGTGACAATCGTATCGCTGCCGAGACTGTCGGCATCCGGGTATCCAGGATCAAGACGCTGGCATTTGTCGTTTCTTCGGCACTGGCTGGTGCCGCAGGTGCTCTGTATATGATGAATTATTCTTCAGTAGCCGCATCCAAGTTTGATTTCAACACCTCAATTCTGATCCTTGTATATGTGGTGCTTGGGGGTCTCGGCAATATGACTGGCACCATTATCGCAACTACACTGCTGGTGGCTCTGCCGGAAATGCTTCGCTTTCTCTCCAGTTACAGAATGCTGATCTATGCCATTGTGCTGATTGTCATCATGATTGTTTCCAACAATGAGAAGACAAGACTGGTTATGGCAGAGATAAAAGTGAAGTTATTCCGGAAGAAAGGAGCACAGAGCAATGTCTGAAGAAAAGAGAGCGGTGCTTGAGATCCGCGGCCTTGGCATTGACTTCGGCGGTCTGACCGCAGTCAATAATCTGGATCTCGACGTGTATCCCAATGAAATCTATGGCCTGATCGGTCCGAATGGTGCTGGCAAGACAACCGTATTCAACATGCTGACAAAGGTATATCAGCCATCTCGCGGAACGATTGCGCTGAATGGCAAGGATATGGCAAAACTGGATCCGGTACAGGCAAATATGGCGGGTGTTGCCCGAACGTTCCAGAATATCCGTCTGTTCTCCAATCTGTCAGTTATTGACAATGTCAAGACCGGCATGTACAACCAGATGAACTATAATGTGTTTACGGCGGTTCTTCGTCTGCCTAAATATTATCAAATTGAAAAGAAGGCAGATGAAGAGGCTATGAAGCTTCTCAAAGTGTTCCATCTGGAACAGGAGGCCGACACTCCGGCCGGCAGTCTTCCGTATGGTCAGCAAAGAAGACTTGAGATTGCACGAGCTCTGGCTACCCAGCCGAAGCTTCTGCTTCTGGATGAACCGGCAGCCGGCATGAATCCGCAGGAGACGGAAGATCTGATGAAGATGATTACTTCCATCAGGGATCAGTTCCATATTTCCATTCTTCTGATTGAGCATGATATGAAACTGGTCATGGGAATCTGTGAACGGATTACCGTGCTGAATTTCGGTATGACTCTGGCTCAGGGAACTCCGGCAGAGATTCAGGCCAATCCGGAAGTCATCAAGGCTTATATTGGAGAGTGAGGAGAAGATATGCTGAAAATTGATAATCTTCACGTCAGTTACGGAATGATCGATGCCATCAAGGGAATCTCCTTTGAGGTTAATGATGGCGAGATTGTTACCCTGATCGGATCCAATGGAGCTGGCAAGACTACAACCCTGCACGCAATATCAGGACTCCTGAAGCCGAAAGAAGGATCTATTGTTCTGGATGGTGTCGAACTGACGAAGATGCCGGCCAATAGAATTGTCAGTATGGGACTGGCTCAGGTACCGGAGGGAAGAAGAGTCTTCTCTCAGCAGACCGTTCAGGAAAACCTGCAGCTTGGTGCATATCATCGCAAAGATAAAGAGGGCATTGAGAAAGATCTGGATAATGTCTATGAACTGTTCCCGCGTCTGAAGGAACGCATCAAACAGACCGCCGGTACGCTTTCCGGTGGCGAACAGCAGATGCTGGCTATGGGAAGAGCTCTGATGGCACGTCCGAAGATTCTGCTGATGGATGAACCATCCATGGGACTTTCTCCTTTGCTGGTAAAGGAAATCTTCCGTATCATTAAGGATATCAACGCCCAGGGCACAACGATCCTGCTGGTTGAGCAGAATGCCAGAATGGCACTTGCAATTGCCAATCGTGCATATGTGCTGGAAATTGGTAAAATAACACTGGAAGGCACGGGCTCTGAACTTGCTGATGATGAACGTGTCAGAAAGGCTTACCTCGGAGGGTAATAATATGTTTGTAATAGACTACATGACTCAGAATCCCACCTGTATATCCAAGGACATCACGGTTTCCAAAGCATTGGATCTTATGTCACAGAATGGCTTCCATCGTCTGCCGGTTGTTGACAGTGAAGGGAAACTGATCGGTCTGCTGACAGAAGGATTGGTATCGGATTCCTCCGGTGCCAAGAGCACCTCCCTGACGATTTACGAACTTAATTATCTGCTTTCAAGAACTAAGGCATCCGATATCATGATTACGGATGTCAAAACAATCGGTCCGAATGATCTGCTGGAAGCTGCTGCGTCTAAGATGCGTTCAGAAAAAATCAGCGTTCTTCCGGTTGTGGATCATGAGAACAAGGTGATTGGAATTATTACCGAAAATGATATCTTTGAGGCATTCATTGAATTGCTTGGCTATCGTCAGGCAGGAACCAGATTTGTCATCCATATTGGAACGGACAGAGTAGGTGTGCTGGGGCAGATTGCCGATCTCTTCAGCAAAGACGGCATAAGCCTGTCTAAGATGTCTGTAGACAATTCTCGTGAACGCGGTATTGAGATCATGATTCTGGCCAATGCGTCCTGCGCGGACTTTGCTAAAAAACTGGAAGCTGCCGGGTTTGAACTGACCGATGTCAGATCGCTTCCAAACGAATAAATCTTGAAAAGGAGCACTGTGCCGCAACGGCATAGTGCTTTTTATAACGATTGGTCATGATATACTATTTACATTGATTCTGGAGGTAATACTACTATGAACTGGACACTGTTCTGGATCCTGCTGATTGTCGGAATTGCAATCTATGTCGCTATTATGTTTTTCTCTCAGCGTCAGATCGCTTATATGTCGGTACTGCTGTATCGTCAGGGAGATGCGGATGCTTACCTGAAGGAACTTGATTCCTGGCAGACAAGACTGTTCTTCAACAAACGTCTTCGCAAAATGATGGAAATCGATCCCTATATGCTGAAAAATGATACGGACAGGCTTCGCTCCATTTTTGCCGAAATTGCCACCTATCGACTGGCTGACGGTGATCGGATGACTGTGCTGGAAAAACAGATGTCATTTGAGATGAGCGGCGGCAATCTGGAGAAGGCGTCGGAAATATTCACAGACCTTGAGAACCTTTTTAATTCCATGTCTGACAAACAGAAAGCTGGGCATGAAGATGCGATGAAGGAATGCAGATATATCAAGGCAATTCGCCTGGATAAGAGCGGCAAATATGCAGATGAGCTCTTCCAGAAAGCCAAGAATGTAAAGGATCCGATTCCTTCGGGTGTGTATTATCTCAAGGCCGCTCAGTCATATGTACTGAAGAAGGATATCAAGAATGCAGAAGAAATGCTGAACCGTGCTGAAGTGAAGCTGCGCGGCACCCCTTACAATCCGGAGATCAGAAATGTTCTGCAGACAAAGAATTATGAAGCTGTACTGCAGATGAGGATCTGATCATGCCAATGGAGGATTTTCTGTTCTATGGACTGGATCTTGTCATTATCGGCATGCTGATAAAGATGCTGCTGGTGTCAAAGAAAGTAGAGCTGGAAATTGATCCGGGACTTCGCTGGCTGATTCCGGTGCTGTTTCTTACCATTGCATTATTCAGTTTTATCAGATTCTCCGGAATCTTCAGATACATACAGACCATTCTTCTGAGCATGATGGCTGTTATGTACTGGTTTATGAAGAGCGGATTAACTCCGACAAGTATCGTCATGGTCGGACGTGAGATTCCCTATGATAAGGCGGGTTCCATATTCATTGATGAATCTGATCACAGTCTCCACTTCAAATTCAAAGGCTCTTCAGCAATCTATTTCAGGGAATCCCAGACGGAAGAGATCAAGGCATACCTGGAAGCCAGCCATGTCAAGCTGGCAAAGAAGAAAAAAGACGGAACCACAATTCAGCGTGTGGATCCGACAGCTTCAAAGAAAAAGTTCTAGAAAACAAGCACAGGGCCGCTGCAGAGAATACAGCGGCTTTGCTGTATTCAGATCAGAATGCCATGGCAATGATCTGTTTCATGGAGAATGATCTGGGCAGTGTCATTAAAAAATGCTCTGGTATGTGATTCCATACTGCGATCATCCCATTGCACCAGTATCTTGTGATACCTTACAGCCTTTCGAGTTCCTTCCAGCGAGAGACAGCCTTCTTCTGCTTCATAGGCACTGCTCTTTTTGAGTATTGCCGGATTGAACATTTCAAACTGTTCACCGGTATCAGTATCTGTATATACAATGATTGCCTTATTTATGCCAATCATGTTGGCCGCAAGACCTACACAGATTTCTCGATTCGCTTTCAATGTATCCTGAAGATCGTCTGCGACTGCGATGTCTGATTCATCTGCGGGATCTGCAGGAATGGAAAGCATGGCAGTATCATGAATGATTTCTCTAATCATATTCACAAGCTCCTTAACACAGACAGTTTACAGCAAGTTGGCATTATTTGTATGCCGATAAAGCAAAAGCGAAACCGGTATCGCAATTGTGATCGATGTCTTATCAGAAACGTCAAGCCGTAAAAACAAGAATAACTAAAGGATTTCCTGGAGAGTGGGAATAGTACTGCCTCAGATGATTCTGCTGTGCTGCTGCGGTCAGGAGTGTGATGACAGAGTATTTCCATCAGATTGATGAGACTGCGCTCAAGGAAGAACTGCAGCATGGCAGATATGCCACACCATCGATCAGTATTGCCCGGTTTGAAGATGCACTGGACAGGAAAACAGAGACACTGCTCAGCCAAAATATGATCATGAATAGGCAGAATATTCCGTTTTATCGAATATGACCTCAGCAATGAACAGAGCGTGAAGAAGATATCGTCTCTTTTATATAAGATAGGATCAGGATCATTGTTATCCTGCACGGGGCTTCAGATGAACTGCCGGAATATTGCAGAACAGATCATGCATTGTGCTGCATGTATTCGTTACACTTGGAAGGACGGATCTTCCCTGAGTATAAGGCGGTAAAGCGTTTGTTCATGAATAAAAAGAATTGCTGAATCATCCCTGGAAGCGGCATCGTATCTTGTATGTGTGGAATTCTTTATATCACAGGTCAGTTGAAGAATGACGCCCGGCAGAAATAGAGCAGAAGAGAAGTTGATTTATTCAGGAAAAATCCTGAATATAACAAATAATTCTTTTGGAAAAGAAAATTGCTTCAGCTTTTTAGTGCATGCCTTTGCCACTCCTGTACAATAGTTCCATGATGAATCCGGCAGATCTTGGAAAAAGAATACGCACATTGCGAAAAGAACGAGGGATGACACAGGCCCAGCTGGCAGACAGACTCGGAGTGACATTTCAGGCGGTTTCCAAATGGGAGAATGGACGCAGTGTTCCTGATGTACTGATGCTCAGGGAGATCAGTGCACTGTTTGGCACTGATTTGAATGCCATGCTGGATGGTAAAGAACCAAAACCGGCTGAGAAGAAGCCGTACTGGATCATTGCAGTCATTGCTGCAGCATTGATTCTGCTGGCAGGATATCTTCAGCGGACAAGAAAAAGAGATTATTTTGAGTTTCGTACACTGTCTTCTGGATGCTCGGCATTCAATATCTCCGGAAGTCTCGCTTCGGGCAGTGATCAATCCTATCTGTATATTTCAGATATCACTTACTGTGGAGAAGAAGATCATACAAAGTACAGACGGATTCAGTGCTCTCTCTATGAGGGAGATACTGTGTTGGACACGGATGTATACGAGGGAAGTGAACCGACAGCGCTCATCGAATATCTGAAAGGGGTCAGGTTTATGGTTAATCAGGAAAAGGATGCCTGTACTGTGAAACCGGACAGCGTGCTGCAGATAGAAATACAGGCAGTGAACGAAGCTGGCACAGCTGTCGGCTATACAATACCGGTAACATCTGCTGATACATGCAGTTCAACCGACAGTTGAGTCCAAAACTGTAGATTATTTGAGAATACTCCGCTAAGTTAATCAAGGAGGATTTTGTCTATGAAATTATCCGGAATGATACTGTCTGCATCATTGATGATAAGCGTACTCACTGGCTGCACTGCCAGTACTGCAGCAGAAATAGGTGAGCCTGTTCCTTTCACTCCAAGTTTGGCGGAGCAGCAGGCGGAACTGGAAAAAAGATTCAGTACTGCAGGTTATACATTTGATGACCCGGAAGTTATTGTGGATCCCTATGGGAACTCTCCTCTTACTGCCCTGGTGCTGTTTCACAGCGATGAAAGTCTGCCGGTATCCATAGTGATTCAGGGCAAAAATGAAGATACGACTTACAGCCACAGCTTTGAAGCGGCCACAGATCACATGATTCCAGTATATGGCCTATATCCGGATACTGATAACCAGGTTACAGTTACCTGCGGCGGCAATACCAGAGTGCTGAGCATACAGACAGAAGCTCTGCCAGATGACTTTATCCTGCCGGAGTCTGTATACAGCACCGAAAAAGCGCTGGATCATTCCCTTTATTTCTATACCCCGGCAAGTTCGGGCTATACATGCGCCTATGATACAAACGGCGATGTGAGATGGTATTTGAACCAGATGGCTCTGTGGGATATCTCCAGACTTGACAATGGACATCTGATGCTCAGTACAGAGCGCTTGATTGCCAGCCCATATTATTCAACGGGGTTATATGAGATGGATATGCTGGGCAAGATTTATTCAGAGTATACGCTTCCTGGCGGATATCACCATGACTGCTATGAGATGGAAAACGGCAATCTGCTGATTTGTACCAATGATCTTGGCAATGCGTCCGGTACCGTAGAAGATGTCATTGCAGAAGTAAACAGAGATACTGGCGAAATCCTGAGAACGATTGACCTCAAAGACATATTGAATATGGAAAGCGGCAAGAATGCTTCCTGGACAGCAGATGACTGGTTTCATAACAATGCTGTCTGGTATGACGAAGAAACCAATTCTATCACCCTGTCCGGAAGACATCTCGATGCAGTCGTGAATCTTGATTACAGCACATTGAACATCAACTGGATTCTGGGTTCTCCGGATGGCTGGGATCAATCATACCTCAAGTATTTTCTGACACCGGTGAAAGACGGCTTTGAATGGCAATGGATGCAGCACGCTGCAATGATCTGCACTGATGGCGAGATCATGCTGTTTGACAATGGCAACAATCGCTCTAAGAGGGAAGATGCTGCAGTGGCTGCGGCAGATAACTACAGTCGGCTGGTTCGCTATCGTATAGATGCCAATGCGATGACTGCAGAACAGACATACGAATATGGCAAGGAGCGTGGCAGTGAGTTCTATTCTCCCTATATTTCAGACGTGGATGAACTGGGGAAGGATCATTATCTGACGGTATCCGGCGGCATCTCTTATAAAGATGGTGAAATACTGAATGTACCGGCATCACTTGGCTCCGCTGATACACGGAGGAGTGATACGGTGGAACTGGTCGATGGCGAAGTGGTCTTTGAAATGATTCTTCCAACCAATACTTACAGAATTGAGAAGATGCAGCTGTATGCAAATGATACTTACAGAACAGGTGCCGCAAAACAATTGGGAAGTATCAGTGATACACATCCAGATTCCACTGCTGATGGCACAGTGAGGGATACAGCATCTGCGGACGAGACATATAAAAAAGCCGGCATTGCCTTGATGCGGCAGTATGACCGGCTGGCATTCACTGGAAGCTTTAAAACTGGCGATGAAGTGGAACTGATCATTGAACATGATGGCGTGCAAGATCACTATGAAGTGCCTGTCGTCAAAAAATACTACAAGGCAATGTGTGTGTTCATTCCTGGTCAATCCGGAACGGATGTGAAGGTGTCGAGGTATATCTACTCGAAGACATTGACTGGACATCTGTATCTGAGGATCAATGAGGTGACCTACGATACCGGATACTTACTTGGCTGAATCCTGACTGACGCGGTACAGCGTTCGGGAGACCACCAGGGTGTCTTTCTTGAGGTATTCAGAATTCAGGAATGCCAGATAGGCACCCGGAGTGACAAGACCATTGATATCTACCAGCATCAGTTCGTTGGAACGAACCAGTTCATCTGCCAGCAGTACACAGTTGGTGCCGGCAGCAAAGTAGGTTCGAAACTTTCCTCTTGAGAATTTATACATATTGGCATGAGATCCTTCATAGACACGTGAGGCATAGTCCATGAAGCCTGTATAGGGCACACCTTGTTCTTCCGCTTCCGCCAGTGCGCATTTCCATGGCACAGTTCTGCTCATCAGCTCTGCAATTCTCTTTTCCAGTATAGAACGTTCCTGATCAGTCATTTTGATTCCATAGCTGATGACAATCTTCTTTTCCCCATGCAGTGCTTCATTCAGAAACCTTGCTTCATCAGCAACAATCAGTACACCGTCACCCAGTGTTCCTAAAAGCTTTCTTGCCTTGGGATCATGGCAGCCATAGGAATATACGGTGCCTTTATAGGCAATATCCGTGTGACCGAACGCTTCCCCGCCTTTGGCATTGAGATAGCTGTAGATATGCAGATCTGTACCTTCTGCTTTCTGATTCAGCATTGGCACTTCTGATTCCTGGATCAGCCTGCTGCTGGAGATATATACTCTGACCGGGATAAAGGCATTCAGAATTACCGGCATGGAATAGGACCAGTTGTATCTCTTTCGACCTTTCCTGATTGGCCGATTGACAGACAGATGGAATAGCAGACCAATTGCCCCATAGATGCAGAAGTAGATACCGGCAATCGTTCCCATCAGCCAGCGCTTAACCGTGAAATTCATACTTAAGATAAAAAATATGCCAATTGACAGAGATACCAGAGCGGCAAACAGTGTGCTGAGAGTGCCATTGAGATGATCTCTTCTCAGCACATAGAAGTCCACCATGGTAATAAGTCCATGGGCAATCATCCACCAGCCGGTGAAGATATAGACAAAGCGGACAAAGTAATCCGGAATAGCCAGAACGGTAATAGCCATGAAATAGTCAAAGATTATGATTGCATAGTCAAAAAAATCCGCTTCCTTTTCATGCCTTGCCAAACGTATTATCAGCATGGTCGGAGTATACAGGGAATAGATAATAAAAATGATTCCTAAGATTCGCCAGGTAGAAGCCCGGGACAGGAAGAACAGCACTCCGATGGTCAGCAGAAGTATGTCAGTTGCGGCACTGCCGAGTGTATCAAACCAGTTCTTTTTCACATGAAGAATTCTAGCATGCATATTTCTGAAAGAGGTAAGACACAAACAGAAATGTGTCGAAATATCTGTCCAAAAAATGACGCTTGGTCAGTATATCAGGGCTTCTGCGATTCTATCATGAAAAGAGGGTGTTTTATAAATGATTCTCATTTGCCTTTTGCAAAATTATTGCATTTCGCTATTTTTTGGTATCGCTATGTGATATAGTTTTCATGCATAAAATTCAGAGTACTTAAACAGGCCTCCCCCATAAGGCAAGGAAGACACTCTTTAGTGAGCTGTCTTCCGATTATTATGGTTATATACAGTCCGTTTTCCGATAATGTGAAGACGGACTTTTTTTATTGATTGTGGCAGGTATAAATCAGAAAGTGCTTTCATGCAATCACAAACGTTGTAACAATATACTGGCAAACCTCATCAATCATCAGGCAGTCTTGGAAATATACCTTTCAAAGATCCGTTCAGAGTCAGGCGCTCAAAAGCTGTTTTATAAATTTGTGGCAAAACAGGTTAAATTCTATACCCGACTTAGACTGTGGACAATTACGGAGCGGAAACGTATTTTCGAAGCTGTTCACAGCAAAATAGATAAGCAGACGTTTATGACAAGCAATGCATTTTTGATTGCCCTGTCACTAATCAAAGAGTTCTCAGCAAGACAGTCTGGAAACAATCTGGTTTCGAACTGCGGGCTTTTTCTTTATGCAGTTTTATAGATGTTCTTTCTATTGAATTCAATGATATGTGAAACAGCAGCTTCATTGCGACTGCAGATACCGGCGGTGATCAAATAACTGCAGAAACGCATCGCTGATGATCTATGCATAGCGGTTTCAGAATGCTAAAGGCCCTCACGTTTTCTATGATCAGGCAAGTTTTCAATTGATTCTGCTTCCAGACATGTTGATTTGATGAAGAAATGGAATCGCGGTGCAACGTCCCCCTCCTGATGCGCAATTCATTGTGAATTGCAAAAGACTGTCCTCACGATTTGATTGTCAAAAAGATATTATTTCCGGCTTATGCCAGATATTGCAAGAACAATGATTCTGCAAGGATAAGCGGCGGAACAGCTTGCCGGAATCCGAAAAAATCTGAAGAAGATATCTGGTCAGTGTGCAAGCATAGATATCGGTAATCACAGGATGGCCAGATGGCAAGTCTGCAGCTGAGTTCAGCTAAGCCGTTTTTCATTATCGTCGTAACTCATCGGTGAATTATCAGCAAAAATCACAATAGATTTCATCGAGCACACAAAAAATGTCTGAAATTTTATATAATATTATATCAGGAAGGGAATCTCCTGCTTTCAATTTGAGGAGTTGGATAATTACATGGATTTAGTCTTTGAAAAAATGCTGCGCGACATGTCTGAAGGCGCAGTTTTAATTGGTTTTGATGGAAAAGTAAAATTCATTAATAGAGCAGCCCGGACAATCCTGGGGCTGAATGACGAAAATTTGACTGAGCGGACGTTTGCACAGTGCTTCATTCAATATCCCGAAAATGATGCATTTAACCAAACGGTACTAGATGCGCTTTATGACACAGCAGCCACGCATCGCTGCACTGTGTCATATTATGATGGCATTGCGTTCAAACAGTTGAATATCAGTACAGCATTTCTGCAGGACGATTTCAAAAAAATAGGCATTATTCTTGTGATAAACGATATCAGTGAGCTTACAGAACTTCGTGACGCTGCCAAGACGGCGGAAAAGATAAGCAAACTTAACCAGCAGCTGGAAATGAGAAACAAGCTTCTCACAGAAACCTTTGGCCGCTTTCTCTCTGATGATATCGTCAGGCAGTTACTTGATACTCCGCATGGCTTGGAACTGGGCGGATGTTCCAAAGAGCTTACCGTGATTAAAAGTGATCTGCGTGGATTTACCGCATTGAGCGAACGCATAGATGCTGACAGACTTCTGTATATGCTGAATCATTATCTTGCAGAAATGACAGAGGTGATCAGGAAATATAATGGAACAATCATTGAATTTATGGGTGATGGCATACTCGTTGTATTTGGCGCACCAGTGTATTCAGAGACTCATGCGGCGGATGCAATTGCTGCATCAATTGCTATGCAGAACTGCATGCCTGCGGTAAACCAGTGGAATAAAGATAATGGATTCCCGGAACTGCTCATGGGAATCGCGGCTGTCACAGGCCAAATGATCATTGGCAATATCGGGTCAGTCAAGCGTACAAAGTACGGCGTGATTGGCAACAGAGTGAATCTGTGCGGGCGAATCGAAAGCTATACAGTTGGCGGACAGATTTTGATTTCACCAAGAACACGCGAACTTGCAGCAGTACCGCTCACGATTGAAAAAGAGATTGAAATTCTGCCTAAGGGAGAAACTGTCACGATTAAGATCAGTGACGTAACGGGAATTGGAGAGCCCTACAATCTATCCTGTGCGACATACAATGAGCCCCCGAAGACATTGAAGACACCAATTCAAATCAGATTTTCGCAGATCGAGGATAAGCATGTTTCCACTCATCTGGAAGATGGCAGCATTCTGGCTCTTTCCAAAACGGATGTTCTGCTGAATACGGATGTAAAGTTAAAGCCGTTCGATAATATTGTTATCGAGATTGGCGGCAAACTATATGCAAAAGTGCTGTCTGCAGACTCCACGGGAACACTGCTTCGACTGACGGGATTCCCGGAAGGGTTTGAACGCTGGTTTAATGCACATATTGACGAATAGCTTTGAAATAGTGTCTTTAATCACGCCAGAATCTTTGCTTTAAAAAGCTGTGATGCAATTATGAGATTGAAAGAGCGAGGCTCTGTTTTGAACTGTGCTTTTGTTCGATTGAGCATAGGAAAGAGGTTTGTATCATGACAGTGATTGACGGTCAATCCAAAATCTATCGCGAAAAAGTGATTGAATCGATGTATTTAAAAACATTTTTTGTGCTGATACTTGTTTCGATCTCAAGCGTGCTTTGCATATCAGTAAACAGTATCGTAATCAGCCGCTACCTGGGCAGCGCTGCGATGTCCAGTTATGGTCTGGCGGATCCTTACTTTTTACTGATCTCTTCAGTTGGATCCCTTTTTTCGATTGGAACGCAGGTGGTGTGCGCAGAAAAAATTGCAAAAGGCGATTTGGACAGTGCAAATAAAGCGTTCGCAACCAGTTTCTGGACGGTGATGTGTGTTTCTTTGTTAATAGCCGTTCTTGGTGTTGTGTTTTCTGATCCGCTGGCTTTGTTCCTCTCCTCTGGCAGAACATCAGCAGAAGGGGTTGTGATGCTCAAAACGTATCTGATAGGACTGTTCTGCTCTTCTCCGGCATTTACGGGCAATCTTCTGCTTGTGCCGGCAATGCAGCTGGACGGAGAAACAAAGAGAGCAAAATACGCGACAATTATAATGTCGATAACCAATGTGGCAATTGTAACCATAGGAATCATCCTGCTCAAACAGGGCATGATTGCAGTTTCAATTGGCCGAATGGCAGCTTACTGGAGCGCCTTTATTATTCTGCTTCTTCATTTCCGAAAGAAAGGCAATCATTTGAAATTGGCTGTTCATGGATTGGATATCAAACTTCTGAAAGGCATCATTTCGGTCGGCGTCCCCAAAGCACTGAGAACATTTTATGACTTGTTTTACAAAATCATTTTGAATAAATGGATCTTGTTTCTGGGTGCTTCAACGCTGATGTCCTCTATTGCGGTTCAGAACAGCATTCACTATTTTCCGGATATGCTGTCCGTTGGCATGCAGGGAACTATTATGATGCTTGTCAGCATCTATATTGGAGAAACTGATAAGGATTCTCTGCATAACCTGATTCGTGTTTCTAAAAAATACTATCTGCTGTTTATCCTGCCAGTGTCTCTTCTTGGAGTTCTGCTGTCTGGTGCGATTGCCCGTCTGTATATTGTTGATTCGGATACAGTGCTTAAGCTGGCCTCATATGCAATCGCATGGTATTTTGCATGCCTTCCTTTCAGCACATTCAATGATTGCTATATCGGGTTCTACCAGGGACTGAAGAAAACCAGAACTGTCAATACTTTGATGATGTTCGGACGTATTATTCTGCCTTTGGCAATGTCTCTTCTGCTTGGATCAGTCTGGGGTCCTTTTGGTTTGATCGCTGCTATGGGAATCAGTTCTGTTACTATGACACTGGGGATCATACTGGTGAAATCAATCAAAAAAAGAAGTTTCATTTTTAAACTGACAGATCTGGCAGAGACTCCGGTACAATTGGACAGTCAGGATCATCATGTGTTTTATACAACCGTCAAGACGATGGAAGAAGCGGCCGAGGTCTCTGCCATTCTTCCTGAAAAACTTCGACTATATCACCTGCCGGAGAAACAGGTTCAGGCAATATCACTATGTACAGAAGAAATGGTCAGACGGATTATTGAAAATGACGATGGAAAGAAAGCCAGGCCGTTTATTGATATCGGCATATCCATTGACAGCGGGAATGTGGAAATCCATTTCCGGGACAACTTGAAACAATATGATTTCTGTGAGGATATGAATAACTGCTGGTCTGCTGATAATCTTTCCGGGAATATTGGATACAGAATTTTAGCGGGCTTATCTTCAGATATCAGATATATGTTTTTGATGGATACCAATGTAATTGTAATGAAAATCAATAGTCCTGAATCCGATGTAAGGGATCTGCCGGAAGCGGCGTAAAATTCCATGACTGCATAAGTCGGGCAGGTCACCAAATTGAAATGGAGTTTCAAATATCGGATGGATTGTATGCATTCTGATTTATCGGGCATAACTTCAGAGGTATTATGATCAGCTCAATAGGTCTAAGTTCCTCCCCAGGCAGCAAATCTCTGTCTGCATATAGGATAATCAGGAACCTTTAGCAATAATCATTAACTAATTCAAAAGCTATCACCCAAAAACTGCGAGTGACATCAATCGGTGCGCTGAAATGAACCTTTTTGGTGACTGAAAGTCTGCTGTAACAAGCTGTGATTTGGATATCCTATAACTAATCTGAAGGCGTGCTTGTATACACAGATGAATCGCCGGAATTAAAGACAATGATTTCTTTCGCTGCGATCATAATCCGGAATGATATGCTTCGGAGACTGAAGCCGCTCTAAGCAAAAGACCGCTGGGACGATACCGTTTCTGCGGCTGTCAGTAAGCTGAGTGTGAGTGTTGGGACAGGCGGACATAATCGCCAGTTCTATGAAATAGCCAGGAAGCGGAAAGCATTGCTCAGTGCCAACAGATATGCTTAAAGATGATCGTTCATAAAAATCTGCTATAACAATTAGGAAAGTCAATGACAGATTAAGCGAGGAAACTATTTGACAATCTGCATAATTGTGATAATATCAGTTCGTTATCAAATACCAAAGACAGTAACGGCGAAAGCTTAATCAGGTTACCGAGGTAGAAAAGTCATGCAGACATTTTCAGCCCCCGGTTTCCGCCGAGGGCTTGATTTATATTTGGCAGGAGATAACGAGAAAGGTGAAGGTGGAAAATGAATCAGGCGGTATTAGAATCCAAAAAGAACGTCGTCACTGAGATCTCCGGCAAACTGAAGAACACAACTTCTGCAGTTGTCGCAGAATATCGCGGCCTGAGCGTTTCCGAAGTCACCGAGCTCCGCAGGGCTCTTCTCAGCGAAAACGTTGAAATGAAAGTCTACAAGAATACATTGGCAGCTAAAGCTGCTGATGAAGCGGGATTCGGAGATTTGAAGAACGTTCTTACCGGACCGAATGCGATTGCGTTTGGCGAAGACGAAACCGCAGCAGCTCGCGTTATGGCGAAGTTTGCTAAGAGGCACAAAGCTCTGATCCTCAAGGGCGGCATCGTTGAAGGAAAAGTTGTCGATGCTGAAGTTGTGAATCAGCTGGCTGCACTGCCGAACAGAGAAGGCATGCTCAGCATGTTCCTGTCAGTTCTGCAGGCCCCGATCTCTTCTGTTGCACGCGTTCTTAACGCAGTTGCAGAGGCAAAGGGTACAGACACACCCGAGACAGCAGAAGCTGCTCCGGCAGAAGTAAAGGAAGAAGAGGCTGCGCCCACTGAGGCTGCGGCTGCCTAAGGAAGAGGAGGAAAATAATCCATGGCAAAGTTAACAAAGGACGAGATTCTTGCTTATCTCGACGAAGCTACAATTCTTGAACTGAACGATCTGGTAAAGGCAATTGAAGAGAAGTATGGCGTATCTGCAGCAGCTCCGGTTGCAGCAGCAGCAGCTCCGGCTGAAGCAGTAGATACAGCTCCGAAGAACGTTACTGTTGTAATGAGCAGCTTCGGCGAATCCAAGGTTGCAGTCATCAAGGTTGTTCGCACCATCACAGGTCTTGGCCTGGTTGAGGCTAAGAAGCTTGTTGATACTGTTCCGGCAGAAATCAAGAAGGACGTTCCGGCTGATGAAGCAGAGAACATCAAGAAGCAGCTCACCGAAGCAGGTGCTACTGTTGAATTCAAATAATCTCTTCTGAGATTAAACATGTTCAGAAAAGCCGAACGGAATGAGCTTCGGCTTTTCTGCCCTAGAGAAAGGATGTGCAAAGATGGCGGATGTTCACTACTTCACGGATAACCGCGACCTTCCTTCCAACCGGAAGACGCACATGTACACGTTTGCGTCGCATACTTTCTCATTTGTGACCGACGAAGGGGTATTCAGCCGGAATGAGGTGGATTACGGTACCGAAGTTCTGCTGAAAAGTGCTGCGGAAGAGGACTTGAAGGGCGACCTTCTGGATCTTGGCTGCGGATACGGAGTTATTGGCATTGTGCTGAAGACGCTGTTTCCCTCCGCTGAAGTCACGGCAGGGGATGTAAACCCCCGGGCGGTAGAACTTGCCCAGCTCAACGGCTTGAATAACAGCACTGAGATCAAGGCACTTGTATCAGACAGATTTCAGAATATACCCGGCAGTTTCGATGCAATTCTTACGAATCCACCGATCAGAGCCGGTAAAGAAACAGTATACGGGATGTATCAGGACTCCTATGAGCACCTGAAGCCCGGAGGCCTGTTCCTGGCGGTTGTCCGCAGAAAACAGGGTGCAGAGACTTCGACACGGAAGATCGAGGAGATCTTCGGGGCCTGCAAGGTCATTGCAAGAGACAAAGGATACTGGATTCTCAAGGCTATCAAACGCATTTGACGAATTGACAGAACGATGATAACATTTCAAATTGGCACAAAAGCCGAATGTTCTAAATAAAAGGGGTTAGTATGCCCTTTTCGGCGTATCAGTGCGATGCAGGCGAAAGGATGGCGTTTAATGGAAAACAAAGAGACCTACCGCGTTGTGCATTACGGCAACAAATCAACCCGCCGAGACTACGAGAGAGTCGATGCGGGACTGGATCTTCCCGATCTTACGGAGATTCAGACAGCATCCTTTGAGTGGCTTCTCAAGGAAGGCATCCGCGAAGTATTTGAGGATATCTATCCCATCAGCAATTACGCGGGCAATATTAAGCTGAAGTTTCTCGACTATGAATTCGGGGAGCCAAAGTATTCCATTTCGGAGTGCAAGTTCAGGGAAACCAATTACTGCGCTCCTTTGAAGGCGAAAATGGAACTCGAGATGGTGGATCCGGAAACCGGTGAAGTCATGACCAAATGGGAAGAAGTCTTCTTTGGAGATTTCCCGCTCATGTCGCCTACCGGCACCTTTATCATTAACGGTGCTGAACGTATCATTGTAAGCCAGATTGTCCGTTCTCCGGGCGCATATTTCGATATCATTTCAGAAGAGCATACTGGCCGTGATACTTATACATGTGAACTCATTCCTTCCCGCGGCACCTGGCTGGAATTCATGTCAGATGACAAGAAGGCTGCGCTTGGCCGCATTATGAATGTGTCCATTGACCGTCGCAGAAAGGTGTTCAGCACCATTCTGTTCAAGGCAATCGGCATGTCCCTGAATCCGGAAAAGGGTGATGACCCATTTGATACTTCTGCAATGAAGAAGTTCCTGAGAACCATGAACTTTCCGATCTATGAGGAAAACGTAGTTCCTTCAGAAGAGCGTGAATATCTGAATGATTATGCACTCCTTTATACTTCTGTATTCGGCAATTATCCGGAACTGATCAACACTCTGAATGCAGATAAGACAAGAACCCGCGATGATGCGCTTCTTTCTGTGTATCTGAACCAGCGTGCAGATGAAATCGCAACCATTGATGGATCCTTCCAGCTGATGGATGCGAAGTTCTTTGATTATCGCCGTTATGATCTGACCAAGGCTGGCCGTTATAAGGTCCGCAAAAAGCTGAACATTCTTGACCGTATGGAAGGTCATGTGCTCAAGTCCGATCTGATCGGTGCTGACGGCAGAGTGCTGCTCAAGAAGAATCGACTGGTTGACAAGGATATCCGCAACGATCTGAGAGATGAGATTAACAAGGGCATCAACATGAAGGCGATGCCGTTCATTCACCGGTTCTCTCATCCGGATGTTATGACTGTTCCGACTTCATGGACAGAATCTCTGGCAGGAAGAATCCTGGCTACTGATCTTGACGGCAAGAAGGTCACTTATGAACAGGGAACTGTTCTGACCCCGGAAGATGTAAAGATCATCGGCAAGGAATTCAAGGAAGTATCCATCTATACAGGAATTACTGCAAATGAAGCAAAGGTCAATAACGATACAGTCAATGCTGTACTGAATCTTGGCTCCCGCATGTATGCTATCGGCCGCATTGTCGAAAACGGCAGCGACCTGAAGGATGCTGAAGGCGAGAATTTGATTGCCCGTTATATTCCGGATCAGGATCTGGGCAAGATTACAGCAGCTCAGCGCGATGCCATCGTCAAGGCTGCGACAGTCGGCAAGGATGTTTCCATCTGGCTGGTTGGCGCTGCTGTTCAGGAAGTCATTATCAAGGATGGCGATCACGAGATCAGCCTCATTGGCATTGACCCGCTGAATGACAAGCACACGATTACAATGTCTGATATGTATGCTCTGTATAACTATGAGCTGACCATGTTTGATTCCGTCGGCAACGACGATGATATCGATATG
>SABF01000183.1 GCA_009929095.1 Erysipelotrichia bacterium | reverse complement strand
ATGATTTCATGAAGACCCATACCCTCAAGAGTGGTACGAATTGTTCTGCGCATTGCCTGTATCGGGCTGAGTTTTCCTACCGTTGCAGTGATCTGAGGCAGTGTACTTACAAGAACATCATAGCCAATCAGTGAGATGACCTCTTCATCAATATCTGCCTGACGTTCAATGTCGATTCGGTAGCTTGGAATATGTGAAGTAATCTCATCTCCGTTTACCTCCGGCTTAAAATCAAGCCAGCTGAGCACTTCATAAACCTGTTCCATGGTGAATGCCGTACCAAGCAGTCCATTCAGGTGAGTCAGGGTCTCAGTGACAGTCTTAGGCTGATAGCCATCTTCCCCTGCCTGTACAGTCTGTTCAAATCCTTCTGCCCCGGCATATTCACTTAGCAGCTGTACTGAACGGTCCATGGCTTTCATCATAGCCAGCGGTTCAATGCCTTTGGTGAAGCGCTGTGCAGCTTCGGTTATTAAGTTCAGACGAATGCTGGTATGACGAATTGCTGCATGGTTGAACTGGGCAGCTTCGATGAAGATGCTGTGTGTGTTCTCATCAATCATTGATTCTTCGCCGCCCATAATGCCGGCAACACCGGTAGGTTCGCCTGCTGTCGTGATCAGAAGGTCACCCTTCTGAATGGCGAACTCATTGCCATCGAGAGCTGTCATCTTTGTTTCAATGTCATCAACGACTGTAATTTCATGAGCCGGAATCTTAGCCAGATCATAGTAATGAAGCGGCTGACCGGTTTCCAGCATAACAAAGTTGGAGATATCAACAACATTGTTGATGGAGTTCATACCTGCAGCGTGCAGATAATCAACCATCCATTTTGGCGAAGGTCCGACATGAACAGTATTGACTGCCTTGCCAAGATAGCAGGTGCAGTTTTCAGAGGCAGTTGCGACTTTGAAGTTTCCTGCCGTGCCAACATTGCTCTTTCCGGCATAATCCGGCCACTTCACTTCACGATGCAGAATTGCACCGACTTCCTTTGCCATGTTCCACATTGCTGAGCAGTCAGCTCTGTTAGGAGTAAGCGATACATCGAGAATCGTATCGTCATAGCCAAGATACTTCAGAACCTCTTTTTCACCAACTGGAGCATCAGCCGGCAGTTCTTCAATACCATCCAGCTGAGCCTGGCTCAGATACTTCTTGTCTACGCCAAGTTCAAAGAGCGCACACAGCATGCCGTTGGATTCCTGGCCTCTGACAGGCTTGGCAGTAATCGTACCGCCGGGAAGCTTTGCTCCGGTCAGTGCGACAATGACTTTCAGTCCCTTGCGGCAGTTTGGTGCACCGCAGATGATCTGATAAACATCTTCCGGCCTGTCGCCGATTCTGGTCTTTGTGATACTTAGATGATCACTGTCCGGATGCTTTTCGCATTCCATGACTTCACCAATAACAAGATTAGTACCTGATGCCATTGGTTCGACACCTTCTACTTCAAAGCCGGCAGAAGTCATTCTGTCAGCAAGTTCTTCCGCAGAGATGCCATCCAGGTTTACATATTCATTCAGCCATTTATAACTCAGTCTCATGTTGCACCCCCTCAGTCAAACCGATCAAACATTTTTAGGAAACGCAGATCGTTGGTATAGAAATTACGAATATCATCAATGCCATACTTCAGCATAGCAACCCGCTCCAATCCAACTCCGAAAGCAAATCCGGAACATTTATTGGAATCAAAACCATTCATCTCAAGTACATGCGGGTGTACCATTCCAGCCCCAAGAATTTCAATCCAACCGGATCCCTTGCAGATAGAGCAGCCTTTGCCATTGCAGAATGGACAGGATACATCCACTTCTACAGAAGGTTCCGTGAATGGAAAATAGGAAGGTCGGAAACGGACCGTACGGCCTGCCCCGAACATACGATCTGCCATGAATTCCAATGTTCCCTTCAAGTCTGCCAGTGTAACATGTTCTCCAACCACAAGTCCTTCACACTGCATAAACTGATGGCTGTGAGTCGCATCATCATCATCGCGGCGATATACCTTGCCCGGACAGATCAGCTTAATCGGAAGTTTTCCTTCTGCTTTTTCCAGTTCTCTCATCTGTATGGCTGTTGTATGTGTTCTCAGCAATGTATTAGGATCAATATAGAAAGAATCCTGCATATCTCTTGCCGGATGATCTTTTGGAAGATTGGCGAGTTCAAAATTATAATAGTCGCTTTCTACTTCCGGTCCTTCCGCTATCTTGTAGCCCATGCCAAGAAACAGATCTTCCAGTTCCTGCTGAATCATGATCAGCGGGTGAGTTGTGCCAAGTTCCATTGGAACCCCGGGAAGTGTAATATCAATCTTTTCCGCCAGCAGTTTTCCCGACACTGCGCCCTTCTGCAGTTCATCCTGACGGGCATCAACAGCTGCACTTACTGCTTCTTTGCATGCATTCACCTGCTGTCCAAATGCCGGTTTTTCTTCTTTGCTCAGCGTCTTCATGAAAGACATCAGTTCCTGAATACTTCCCTTTTTTCCAAGGTACGAAATACGTACCTTCTGCAGTTCATCCAGGGTGTCAGCTGCTTCAATTCTTTTCAGCGCTTCTTCCTGAACTTTTGAAATCTGCTCTGTCATTATTGTGACCTCCTAATAAAAAAGCTCCTGTAACTGAATACAGGAACGCTTGCACGCGGTACCATCCTATTTCGCATTCATCACGAATGCGCATCTCATTTGTCTCCTGTAACGGGGAGAGCCGGAGAGGATTGATCTCACTGGAAGAGTGAATTCATCAGAGGATTTCTGTCAGGATTTTTTCAGCATGCAAATCCTTCTCTTGTGGACAGTATCGCTTCTGCTACTGGTCTCTTCGTGATCGCTTTGTATACATGATTATACGTTTGCAATGATTGAAATTCAAGTTATAGCTGCCGCTTTCGTTTCACTATTTTGGACTGCGGATGATCAGTGCACCCATATAGTTCGGATCATTCTGTCTGACAGCAGCGGCGCAGTTCGTTGGTATGCTCTCTAATATGATCCCTTCATGATACGATCCGTCAGTCTGCGCTGCATGATCAGTATCCCCAGAAGAACTGATTTGCTGAAATGTACTGCATTTTCGAAATGGCTGCAGAGAGATCAGAATCCCTGTGCGATCCGGTACAGATCGTCAAGATCATTCCGATCAGCCGTAAAGGAATCTCCCAGAAGATTCATATTGCCCTCGCTGATCATTACTCCGCCTTTTCTAGGCATTACAATAACCGGGTGATCTTTTGATTCAATAGCCCGAATAATCCCGGCAATATGAAATGGATCCTCTTCATACTGGGTTTCAATATCAAATCCGGATAACAAGCCAAGTCCTTTATGATATTCAAAACGCATCTCATCATCCAGAGATGGATAGTATTCATCAAATTGAATCTTGGCACCTGCATCAGCTCCCATAACAATACCGTGATAGCAGCGAAGCGTATTAATCAGTGCGAGATCCTCCAGGGTATTCATGCAGGCATCCGGATCATCACCAACCAGAAACAGAATATCAGACTTCTGAATTTTTTCTGTGATTCCATCAAAATCATCATCATAGTAGTTCAGCCAGCTGATATGGTTCTCCATCAGACCATAGCTTCGAAACGGCCGAGTCAGATCATAGTGATAATCTCCATCGGACTCAAAGCCATCCTGCCATGCCAGCGCATCGGACGCCCATCCATGATTGTCAGAGAGCGGCATCATCAGTACACGCATCTCAGGACGGATAATGCATGCCAGTGCTTCAGCAGCCCAGTCCCTATCAAAATTTGTTTCGTTCAGCAGAATATTGATCATTGAATCACCTCGCTATCACATTATAATGTAATTAATGAAACGATATCACGTAATTGCAG
>SABF01000182.1 GCA_009929095.1 Erysipelotrichia bacterium | reverse complement strand
AAGAGGCTCTGCAGCAACGCTCCCTTTTCGACGACTGGCGGCAAACGCATACACTGAAGACCCTGGCTGACTGGGATGACTGGTGTGATTTTCTCTATTGCCGGACGGTGTTTTCTGATATGAAACTAAAAGTCGGAAGCAAACGTAGTGATGATATTTTAGTCAGACTATTTCTCCGGGCGCTGACTCAGTGCCAATGGGGGCTGATGCTGAAAGATAAAAAAAGTTATTCCTGTAAAGAGGTTGCTGAATGGCTGACGTCAGAAGGCTATTCAGTAACGGTGACTGATGTAAAAAATGCGGTAAGAGCAAAAATACCCCAAATGAAATTTAGTTCTGTAACACCGCGAATGAAGTCACTGATGGATATCATAGCCCGTAAATATCCGACATTCTGTCTTCCAGCCTGATAACCGTTAAATCTCCCCCAACTCCTTTAACAGAAGTTGGGGGCTTAATCACAGGCAATCGGCATCAAAACAGTGAAATAACTGCCGCGCGTCAGGATGACCATTTACATGATAGATCCGCATGGCATGACAGGTGATACTCTGGAGATTCGCCGCCAGCCTTTTCCCCATATTCACCAGTATGCCGTGTGGTATTTTACTGCTTGTACTGTTTACTGTCAGAGTAAAACAATTTGTTTCAACGCTGACCTCAATAAAATCATTTCCAAATAATGTACCGACAACCTGCCTGATTGTTTCTTCATAATCTGTCAGATCAATGACATCACCGCGCACCCGAACAGTTCCTCGCAGCTGATCAATGTCATTGCGGACATACTGCAGGTCAATCAGATGCCTCAGCAGCACATTGCGCTCATATACATCACCGACTCGAATTGTCGTAAACATGTTCTTATACTGCACTGGATCACTGGACGCATAGATGCAGGCGACCGAAGCAACAACAATCGTATCTCTCCGTTCCAGAAGGGAGTTGAGGGCAGATTCCCGGAACATATCCAGCTCTTCATTGATCGCGGCTGTTTTTTCTATGTACATGTCATTCTTTGGCATGTAAGCTTCCGGCTGATAATAATCGAAGTTAGACACAAAATACTCTACGCGATTATGCGGAAACAGTTCCTTGAACTCAGAATACAGCTGACCAGCCAGCGTTTTGTTATGTGAAAATACCAGGGTTGGACGCTGTACCTGCTGAATGACATTGGCCATGGTAAACGTCTTGCCTGTTCCTGTTGCGCCTTTCAGAACCTGTTCTTTTCTGCCTTCACGCAGTCCATCCACCAGCTGTCGGATTGCCTCAGGCTGATCGCCGGTCGGCTGATAAGGAGAAGTCAGTTGAAATCTTTGTTCATCCATTCAATACCTCCATTGCCCTAGCGTACTGAAGATCATGCACATCCGAGGTATTCCAGTCATAAATGACATCAGAAAGAATTGTCTGGTAGGTAACAGAGTCAAGAATTCCCGTCACCTCCAGATGCTTGTCTGTCTGAAACTGTCTGACGGCATCCTCTGCAGAAGCGGAGAAATATCCGTCCATGCGATCTATTGAATAGCCAAGATAGTCCAGCGCGAGCTGAGCTTCCTTGACATAGTCAGATACGGAATCGACCGCATAGGATTCGGTATCTTCCATCATTGTGAATTTTGTATAGAGCACATCATGAAGTTTCACTGTGATATCCGGTGTTATGCCTGTGCCATTCACCCATACTCCGCTTGGAGAAATCCATTTGGCCTCTGTATATTTCAGGGCAGATCCATCCGAAAAATACTTTGTAATCTGCACTGTGCCTTTCCCGTAAGTAGTTGTACCGATGATGGTCACATCATCGCGGCATTCCTTCATCGCCAGGGTAAACACTTCCGCTGCACTGGCCGTATTCTGATTGACGAGCAGCACAATCTGATGGAAGCAGTCATATGGCTGTTTATCCGTCACAATCCTGCTTACCGTGTCATCACGGAATACCTCCTTCATGATTTCCGTTCCCTTGGGCACAAAGTATCCGGCAACACCCTGCAGATCGTTCAGGTATCCGCCGCCGTCATCGCGCAGATCCAAAATCAGTTTCGTAACTCCGGCATCTTTAAACTCATCCAGATATGCCTTGACTTCATCTGCTGTCGTATCGCCGAACTGAACGATCTCCAGACTGCCGATCTGATTGTCCTTTATCTCACCATATACGGTGACGGCAATCTCTCTGCGGACAATATCGAGCGTGATGTCTTCTCCATCTCTTGCAAAAGTTATGGCTACCGTAGTGCCGGATTCTCCCTTGCACATGTCTGCGATCTCGGAAGAAGTCTTTCCTTCCACTGAAGCACCATCTATTTTTTCTATAATGTCACCCGGCTGCACTCCCGCTTTTTCTGATGGGGACCCCTTCAGAACACGCTCTACAATCGGCATCTGTCCATCGACGGCAATATACGTAATGCCAATACCGACAAAGTTGCGATTGATGGACTGCTTAAATGACTCGATCTCCTCACGGGACATATACTCTGTATGAGTATCTTCACTGTTGGAAGTCATGCCGGTCAGTGCCTGATCAGTCAGCCGTTCTTCCGGGTTATCGATATCCTTTGAAAAGTACCAGTCATTCGTCATGATATTCAGTACTTCATTGATCTTGCTGTCAGAATCAAGCGTCTGCAGATTGGCCAGTAAACGGATCGGATGGATCGAGCCAAGGCACCACCCGGATGCGAGACAGAATAGGATTGCAAATATCAGAGCTGTCTGCAGAATGCTGTTGCGGTGCCGCAGTTTT
Organism: Erysipelotrichia bacterium; assembly: GCA_009929095.1. Classification (GTDB taxonomy): domain Bacteria; phylum Bacillota_I; class Bacilli_A; order Erysipelotrichales; family Erysipelotrichaceae; genus Bulleidia. The sequence goes on along the minus strand of SABF01000182.1, from coordinate 1,112 downwards.
TTTGCCTCTACTTCTTCCGGCCACAGATGCCGCTTAATGGGAATGCGATGGATCGGATCATTTTCTTCAGATATTGATTTATCTGCCTTTTCATCTTTGTTTTCGTCTATGTTCTGTTCGTTCATTTTATCCTCACAAGTTACTATTTTAGCATGGAAAACAAGAGACCCCATATGGGATCTCTTGTAAACATATGATGTATCCGATCAGCCGCCGAAGACACTCTCCGGTCGAATGCGGCATGGTGCTCCAACACCATTATCGCACAGGCGATTCAGCGCCGCTGAACCCCAGCCGCAGCCGAATGCAAGATCACCATTCCAGCTCTGTGCATAGCTGGAAAAGTTTCCGCTGCTGCCCAGATAGAAGACCTCAATATGACAGTGCGGTCCGGTGCTGTTGCCGGAACTGCCAAGCAGTCCGATCTGTTCCCCAGCCATGACAGTGCCAAGGGCATGCGGTGAACCTGCCAGAAGATGCAGATACTTGATGGCATACAGACTGTCATTGATCTTGGTTAGAAGATAGACCTGATTGCCGCCGCCGGTTGAACCGCCGTATTGATAGCCGCAGGTATTGCCAAGATAGCCGTATGGACAGCCATCTGCACGGTTGATGATTACTCCGTTGCCTACTGCATAGACTGCGGTTCCAAGCGATGTCGCAAAGTCTTCACCCAGATGGATGCCGCCGCTTGGATATGCCCAGGTTCCGGCAGATCTTGATGCGCCGGGCACCGGCAGACTCCAGCCGACAGAAGCGACAATTTCATTCAGCTTCTGGGCAATTTCCTTCATCTGTGCCTGAATGGCATCCAGATTGGCTGCCAGCTTGTTGCCCTGTGCTTCCAGCTCAGCTGCCTGTTTCTGGTATTCTTCTTCGACAACCTGAGCCTGATATTTCAGTGCCAGAAGCTCATTCTGCTTATCAACGATTTCCTGCTTCTGTGCATCCAGATCTTTTTTATCCTGTTCTACCTGTACTTTATTCGCATTCATCTCATTGATCAGAACTGATAGATTCGTCATGATCTTCTCATCATAATCTGTGATATCGGAAAGCCCGTTTGCAATTCGGACAAAGTCATCAAAAGATCTGGCACCCATCAGTAT
>SABF01000181.1 GCA_009929095.1 Erysipelotrichia bacterium | reverse complement strand
ACAGGTAATAATGCTGAATGAATACCTTCTTCAGATGCCTTCTGATTGGTGGCATCCTTTCTACTCAAGATCATCATTTTATTTTCACAGAAGAAACGCGGTGAATGAATTTTTGAATGAACTGATCAATTGTCATCATTCCTGAAAGATGGTAAACTATTCACAAGGAGTATCCGATGAATCGTCTTGCATATCTTCAGCAGCTTGTCGAGACTTATGGCCCATTTCTTGATGAATTAACACCCGAGACCACGTTTGAAGAAATGAACATGGATTCGTATGCGGTCGTTGACTTTATCTTGAAAGTAGAGGAGCATTTCAACATCGTTATGCATAATGACGATATTCTCGCATTAAAGAGTATGCAGGATGTTTTGGATATGATAGATCGATGCTCCAAGGAGGAAGAAGTCACATGCTGAAGGGAATTGCCGCATCAAGTGGAATTGCAATTGCGAAGGTCTACAAGCTGGAACAGCCAAAGCTTAACATCACAGATGAAACAGAAGATACAGAAGTATCACTGAAGAAAATTGATGATGCCTTCAAAAAAACTGTATCGGATATTGAAAAGATCAAGGAAGTAGCTTCTGAGCATCTGAAGGGTGAGGAGCTTGCTATATTTGATGCTCATCTGATGATGGCGAATGACCCGGATTTTCGCAGTCAGATTGAAGACAGAATCAAAGATACAAAAGAGAATGCGGCAAAGGCAGCTGATGAAGTTTCTAGAACCACCATTGCCATGTTTGAAAGCATGAACGATGAATACATGCGTGAACGAGCAGCTGATATCAAGGATGTATCATTCCGCCTTGAGTGCAACCTGCAGGGACTTGAGATTCCAAATCTTTCAACGCTTAACGAACCGGTTATTATTGTTGCAAGAGATCTGACTCCGTCAGATACCGGATCCCTGAACAAGGAATTCGCCAAGGGATTTGCAACTGAGGTTGGCGGTCGTACGTCGCATAGTGCAATTATGGCAAGATCTCTTGAGATTCCGGCTGCGGTCGGAGTTAAGGGTATTATGGATACCGCAAAGAGCGGACAGCGCATTATTCTGGATGCGATCAATGGAGAAGTTATCCTTGATCCTACGGATGAAGAAGTGGCAGCTTATGCTGTAAAAGCTGAGGAATTTCTGAAAGAAAAAGAAGCTCTGAAGGCAATGAAGGATCTTCCTTCCGTATCTCTCGACGGTCATAAAATTGATATTGTTGGCAATATCGGGTCTCCGGCAGACGTTAAGGGTGTTCTGGAAAACGGCGGAGAAGGTGTCGGTCTGTTCCGCACTGAATTCCTCTATATGAAGAGTGAAAATGACTTTCCGGATGAGGAAACACAGTTTGCTGCATACCGTGAAGCTCTGGAAGGCATGAAAGGTCACAAGGTTGTTATCCGTACTCTGGATATCGGCGGTGACAAGAAACTTAAGTATTACAAATTTGATGAAGAAATGAATCCATTCCTGGGTGTCAGAGCAATTCGTTTCTGCCTGATACGCAAAGATATCTTCCGTACTCAGCTGAGAGCACTTCTGAGGGCTTCTGCCTATGGGCAGTTGGCTATCATGTTCCCGATGATCGCAACCATGAAAGAATTCCGTGAAGCTAAGGGAATCTATGATGAAGAACGCGCAAAGCTGATTGCTGAGAATATTCCTGTTGGCGATAAGGTTGAAGTCGGCATCATGATTGAAATCCCGGCAGCTGCTGTGCTGGCTGACAAACTGGCAAGAGAAGTTGACTTCTTCTCCATTGGTACCAATGATCTGATTCAGTATTCCATGGCTGCAGATCGTATGAGTGAGCCGGTATCCTATCTGTATCAGCCGCTGAATCCTTCGATTCTGCGTCTGGTAAAGATGGCAATCGACGGTGCTCACAAGTATGGCAAGTGGTGTGGCATGTGCGGTGAGATGGCTGGTGATGAACTGGCTGCTCCGCTGCTGCTTGGACTTGGTCTGGATGAATTCTCAATGAGTGCGACGTCCATACTGAAAGCACGTAGGATCATCAACAACCTGAGCTATGAAGAAATGCATAAGATGGCTGAACAGGCTGTAGAGATGGATACAATGGAAGACGTTGTCGATCTCGTCAAGAAGACCACAGGAAAATAATCAGATACTGCTGTATAATCGGGGTATGCAGGTTTATGCATATCCCATTTTTTTATTTGAGGAGTCTGTTCAATGAAGAAAGTACTACTGATTTCCAGCACTGGCGGTCACCTGACAGAACTGCTTCAGCTGAAACAACTGGCGGATCACTATGACTGCTGGCTGATTACGGAAAATACCGCTGCAAATAAGGATCTGGCTGGTGTGTTCGGCGCGGATCGCTTTGATACTCTGGTATTTGGCACCAGTGCGCATTTGTTTTCATATCCGTTTAAATTTGCCTGGAATTGTATCAAATCGTGGGCACTTTATTTAAAAATCAAACCAGATGTGGTAATTACCACTGGTACGCATACAGCGGTTCCAATGTGCAAGATTGCTCACTGGCATCAAAAGAAAGTGATCTGGATTGAGACTATGGCCAACTCAAGAACAGCGACTAAATCCGGAAAGATGATCTATCCGATTGCCGATCTATTTATTGTGCAGTGGAAAAGCATGCTTTCTGTTTACCCCAATGCTGTCTATGGAGGCTGGGTATTCTAATGATACTGGTCACACTCGGAACGCAGGACAAACAGTTTCCAAGACTGCTTGATGCAGTACAGAAAGCCATTGATGATGGCGCAATTAAAGACAGAGTTGTCGTACAGGCTGGCCATACAGTTTATAAAAGCAATGATATGGAGATTTTTGATTTTATCGAGCAGGAGAAATTTTCAGCATTTCTGAATTCTGCTGATTTGATTATTACGCATGGTGGAGTCGGAACGATTATGACCGCTTTGAAAGAACATAAGAAAATACTTGCTGCTGCGAGACTTGTTCAGTATGGTGAACATCAGTCTGATCATCAAGTGGAATTGCTGGAGTCATTTAATGATGATCATTATCTTATCTATATGAAGGATCTGAGTGATATTCGGCCTTATCTTGCCCAGGCTGATATTTTTGCACCGGAAAAGTACGTGTCAAACCAGGATCATATGATTCACATGATTGAATCGTGGATTGACACACACTGATCAGTCAGCGAATCTGCACGTACGGATAGGTGCTTGGCACATAGAATTCTTTACCGTCATTGAGTCGGACACAGCCGAGTGCTCTTCCGTATACACAGCCGCAGTCAATATGCATGATATCTGCTTTTGAACCATGCAGAATTCTTCCGTCATATACTTTTCCATATAGAAAAGAAGGGACGTGACCGACAACCATGGTTCGATCGGAATAAGGATTGTCATCAATCCCTATATGTGTCCAGACCATATCATTTCGCGGTACTTCGCATAGGGGAACATCTTTTTTTGCACATGCTCCGACACCGGCATGAACCAGAAGATAATGATGTCCGCTGACTTCCAATTCCTGATAGTATGAAAGTTTTTCCAGGTATAGCTTAATGTCATAGCAATCCGGAAATTCGAGATCCATAAATTCATAAGCGGTTTTATATCCGCCGTTGTAATGCATCCAAGTGAGAAAATCATCACTCATACTGGTGGATGATGGATCTTTTTTTGCGTCTATGAGCATTCCGGCATATCGGATGAACCATTCATCGTGGTTGCCGATAATCAGATGCATATTTTCATGGTGCATGATTTCATGCATCATGTCCATATTAAAATTCCCTCGGTCACAGAGATCACCGACGATATACAGTTCGTCATAGTCACTGAAACTGATCTGCTCCATCATGGCATCGAATTCCTGTTTGCAGCCATGAATATCACTGATGACATAAGTAG
>SABF01000180.1 GCA_009929095.1 Erysipelotrichia bacterium | reverse complement strand
TCCCTGGGGAGAAACCCTGGGGCGTCAAAGCGGACGTCCTGATGCCCTGCGCAACGCAAAACGAGGTGGGGCTTAAAGAGGCCCAGCAGATTGCGGCGAACGGCATTAAGTACTACATCGAAGTCTCCAATATGCCCACCACCAACGAGGCCCTCGCATTTCTGATGAAGCAGCCCAACACCATCGTGGCGCCCAGCAAGGCTGTCAACGCTGGAGGTGTGGCGACTTCAGCACTCGAAATGAGTCAGAACTCCATGCGCTATCAGTGGACTGAAGAAGAGGTGGATGCCAAGCTGCATCAGATTATGAAGTCGATTCATGACTGCTCAGCAGAAGCTTCTGAAAAATACGGACTTGGCTACGATCTGATCTCCGGTGCAAACATTGCCGGGTTTGAGAAAGTGGCTGCTGCAATGATTGCTCAGGGACTGTTCTAAAATACTAAAAGCACTGCAATCCAGATTCTGGACAGCAGTGCTTTTTATTTGTGGCTCCGGCAGTGTGATTCGAACACGCGCATAAGGGAGTCAAAGTCCCTTGCCTTACCGCTTGGCTATGCCGGAATATTCAGAAGCGCCGGAATTATCATACCTCATTCAGGCTCATCTTGTCAGGTGAAAATAATTCATTGCCCCAGCAATTCCATCATCCAGAATATCAGAAGTAATATAATCCGCCTGTTTCTTCAGTTCCTCGACCGCATTTCCCATAGCAATGCCCGTTCCGCACTGCTTCAGAAGATCCAGGTCATTCAGAGAATCACCAAATCCATAACAGTCTTTGGCAGTACCGCCATAAAGTGCTGCGATAGCCAATGCTGATTTCCCTTTCGTGACTCCTTTCAGGGTAATTTCAGCGCCATCCCGCATATTTCTGTTCATTGAGAGCATTCGAATGTAATTCAGCTGAGGATTCAGCTTCTGTTCAAAGAGCTCTTTATCAGAATCTTTGGTAAAACTTACGTCAATCTTATATATCTCTTCACCACGATAGGCTGAGATGCTGTTATGACCCAGTGCAAAGTACCTGGAAGTCATAAAGTGATTCTGCATAGATTTCGGCATGGTTCGGCTCATTTTGGCAAAGATTTCTTTATTCAGCTGATTTCTCCAGCCTTTCTCATATCCCTGAAGGCAATAGCCAACTCGGCACTGCTCACTGATTTCCTGCAATGCGCGGACCATATCATTCGGAATCGGCCGATTCAGAACTCTGACTCCGTTTATCTCTGCCGATGCGCCATTGGAACAGATTATTCCGTCCATTTCCAGACTCTGAATGCCATCCTGCATGAAATGAGCGCGGCCAGTGCATAAAAAGCACATATTTCCTGCTGCACGTGCCTGCTGTATCGCCGCTTGTGCACTCTTCGGCACACTGCGTTCAAGATGACTGACAAGAGTTCCGTCAATATCAAAGAACAAATACTTTTTCATAACAAGTATTTTATCATAAATGCATTTCACACACCGTTCACGAAAATCAAATGAGCATACGGTTTATAATAAAGCTCGGAGGATACATGTAGCCATGTCTCAACTGAATGAAATTGAACTGCACAACGGAGTCATAGTGCCAGAATTTGGATTCGACGCAGAACATATTGAGAAAGACCAGGCACTGGATGCTGTAAAAACAGCATTGCATTCCGGATATCGATATCTTTCCATCAGTTTCAATCGCAGTATGGAACACAGCGCAGCGGATGCCATTCGGAATTCCGGATTATATCCAAGCGAATTATTTCTTGCTGGTATTATCGAGCCAGGCCGAGATGACAAAGCAGGCGTAATACATGATATTCAGATTTCATTGCGGCTGCTCGAAATGAACCAGATTGATCTACTGATGCTCAGAAGTCCGGACCGTGACGCTTCCCATATGATGGAAGCCTGGCACGGATTGGAAGAATTGTACAAACGCGGCATCGTCAAGGCCATTGGAATTGACTGCATGGGCAGTACAGATATTGAAAATCTTCTTCAGCAGGCAGAAATATCGCCGATGATCGGAAGAATCGAACTATATCCCGGTGCTCATTACGAGGAAGAACTGGCTGTCGCAGGTGACCATCGGATTTCAGCAGAAGGATGCCTTCCCCGGCATACAGAGCAGGTGAAGCAATTGCCGGCAATCCGAGCTTTAGCAGCTAAATACAGTGTCTCAGAAAATGAAATACTGCTGCAGTATATGAAATCAAAGAAAGTGATTGTACTCTGGCCTGATCCGGTTATGCCAAAGGATAATTTCAGATTAACTGATGAAGAATTGAAAGTGCTGAATTATCTCAAACTTAACCAGCAGTAATACTGTCAGGAACCTGACAATTGATGTGCTGCAGTCAGCCGAATTGAGTTTTCAGCATGCTTTACGCAGGCAATCAGAGTCAGAATGCAGTATACATCCGCTGTTACCCAGGCGGCCTGATCCGCACAGCAGATTGCAGTAAAGCCATATGTACTTGTAAAACTAGCGCATACAGCGATTCGTGCAATCATTTCAATGACGCCGGAAAGCACAGCTCTTTGACTCCAGCCAAGGCCCTGAATGATCTGTCTCGTCATATCAAGAATGCCAAGTGCCGGATAAAATACTCCAATATAACGGAGATACCTTGCAGAAGCATCCAGAATCTCCGGAGTGCTTTCATCAAGAAATAAAAGTGAAAGTGTTCGTCCAAAAAAGGTTAGCACAGCAGCCGCAATGATACTGTAGCCCAGTGTCATGCAGATTCCATACTGAATTCCCTTCTTAATCCGTTCAGATTTCAGGGCACCATAGTTTTGTGAACAGAATGTCGCGGCGGCGGCAGAAAGAGCATTGAACGGTGACAGCATAAACTGTTTGATCTTGAGGCCTGCTGCATAAGCAGATACATACAATGTACCAAGCGAGTTATTCGACATCTGCATGACCATGGATCCAATTGCTGTTATCGAATACTGCAGTCCCATAGGTACACCCATATTCAGCGAATATCCAGCCATTTTCATATCAAAGACCCGATCTTCTTTTTCCAAATGGAGTATATTAAACTTTCGAATAATCAGAAGCAGGCAAAGAATACCGCTGATTCCCTGCGCAATGATGGTTGCAATTGCCGCACCAAAGCAGCCCAGATGCAGCACGCAGATGCAGAATAAATCCAGGAATACATTCAGCACTGCGGAAAAGGCAAGGAATAAAAAAGGGGTGCGAGAATCCCCTATTGCACGCAGAATGCCAGACAGATAGTTATAAAGGAATGTAAAAGAGATGCCGGCAAAGATGGTCACCAGATATTGATAGGCATCTTCATAAATCTCCGCCGGTGCTGCCAGCAGATGCAGAATTGACGGACATAGCGCGATGGTTATAACCGTCAACCCTGCGGCGATAACTGCAGTCAGAATCGCCGAGATATAGACATACTGCCTCATTTTATGCAGATTTCCTGCACCAAACTGGGTTGCCACAGGAACAGAGAATCCGATTGCAGCTCCCATGCAGAAGCCAAGCACAAGAAACTGGACAGAAGAAGAAACCCCTACGCTTGCCAGCGCATTGGCACCAAGTGTCTTGCCGACTATCGATGCATCAACAACATTATAAGCCTGCTGAAATAAGTTGCCTAAAAGAAGCGGAATCGAAAAAACAGCAATCTGTTTCAGTATGTTTCCTTCCGTCATCGGCTTAGCCGCATTGCCTGACATGACTGCCATCCCCTTTCGTTCAGGAATCAATGTCTGTATGTTATTCCCTTTCGACACTCCTCGCAAGAACGTGAATAAGTTGTCAATGACTGATAATAGAAAAGATCCCCGATGAAGTGAACCCAATTAGTTGGATACAGAATTAAGCACTTAGGCTTAACTGGGATTGATTCCTGTATTGTACAGGGGTCAATCCTTTTAATTTGACTTTG
>SABF01000179.1 GCA_009929095.1 Erysipelotrichia bacterium | reverse complement strand
CATCCATATAAATCACGTCATAATACCCGGATGAGGACGCGATGAATTTTTCTGAACCCTCTTTGCCGTTTTCGGCAGTTTCTATGGTAAAGCCAAGCCGTTTCAGCAGCTTTACTGCAATTGTTAGATTGATTTCGTTATCTTCGCAGATCAGGCAGCGCCTGTTCGCAAAAGGCGTTTCATCTGCGACGGAGTACGCTGCAGGCGTATTGGCTGCAGACTCAGCCAGCGGAAAGAAGAGCTCCACGGCAAAGGTGCTGCCGTGCCCCTCCTCACTTTCGCATCTGATCGTACCGCCCATGGCCATTATGTAGCTGCGGCAGATGGACAGGCCGAGTCCAGTGCCCTCGGTCTTGTTGACCTGGGAATTATCTACGCGGGAAAAAGGTTCGAAGATCTTTTTCTGATTCTCTGCGGAAATGCCTATTCCGGAATCCTTAACCTGAAAATAGATGCTTGCTGTATTTTTGCGCAAAGCAGGGAGAGTCTTTGCCGCAAAGCGCACTGCGCCGCCTTTCGGAGTAAACTTGTTGGCGTTGGAAAGCAGATTCATCAGTATCTGCGACAGCTTCACCTGGTCACCTATCACAGCGCAACTTTGTAGTTCACTGAAGTCTGCGGTAAACGACTGCTCTTTTTCCACACAGAGCGGTCTTACAATATCTGCGATTCGTTCGAGTTCGCTGTGCAGATCAAACGGGCTGGCCGCGACTGTCAGATGCCCGCTTTCGATGCGGCTCATGTCCAGCACATCGTTAATCAGCTGCAGCAGATGCGCCGAGGACGCTCGAAGCGTATTCAGATACTCGCGCTGCTTTTCCGGTTCTCCGATGCTTTCAATGGCAAAGTTAGTCATATTCACGATCGCGTTCATTGGCGTGCGAATATCATGGGACATGCTGGAGAGAAAATGGGTCTTAGCCCGATTGGCCTGCTCTGCCATGGCAAGTGCCTCGGTTGCTGCAACCTGCCGTTCAAAGAGAGGCGTCACGTCCTGAACGATACCAACGAATACTCCCTTTTCATCACTGTTTTCCACTGGGAATATTTGAATTTCAAAATAGACGGGTGTCGCTGCGGCAGAATTGCGTACAAATGAGCTGCGAAATTCGCAATTTCCATCCCAGTTCTTTATCTGTGAATTGATTTCCTTAAGCGCGTCTGACTCCTTGCCGGAACTGCCGCTCATAAAGTATCCATTGCTGGTCTTTTCAAGGTTTAAATATGCTTCGCCAATAATTTTCTCTGCGTTGCCGGAATAAAAACGAGGCTTTTTCTGGTTGATCTCAAAAAGCGCAAAGGCCGAATTTGAATTTTGCACCAGCAGCTCCAGCATGTGCTCCCGGAGACTGATATCCTTATCAAATCGTTTTTGACGGGACTTGTACAGATACAGGAATATCGAGATGGCGGCCACAACAAACGCGAGGATTATAATGGTACTCAGCGTCAGGATGTAGCGTGAAAAGCTATCGGTCGTCTGGTTTACCACACTTACCGGAACGATATAGAACAGACGCATGTCATCATAGCCTGTTTGAATTGGTGATGTGACAACATACTCATCGCCTGTAGCGGTTTTGCGCAGAAAAACTCCGCAATCCTCACAGGTAAGCAGATCGTCCGCAGAATTCATGCTGTCTGACAGCGGCTTGATCACACTCTCTTTCAGCATTGCAAATAGGTTATATACGTTAACGGAGTCGGAATGGGTCAGTTTGCTTATGACTGCGCCGCCATTATTGGTCAGATATACAAGGCCTGCACCTCCAAATGATGAGATGCCCATGCTGTCCAAGAAAGAACTGAGATTCCGTTCTACTGATACGGTAACGATCTCTGAACCGTTATATTGTTCATCTGTATCGACCGCAACCGTATAAACGATGGTTGATTCTTTGATGGACAGGGATTCTCCGCTGTTGGTGATGTCTGCGACCATCTCAGACGCAATAAAGTTTGAAAGAACGCTTCCATCCGCATTGACAGCATAGCCGCTCTTGGTGAACAGCGTGATATCAGACATGCCGTAAATATCCCGCTGGTTCGCAAGGAACTTCAGCATATCATCATTGTCAATATTTGCTAAGCGGATGCTGTCGGCAATGCTGCGAGCAGAAATCCAGCACTCGCTGATTTTTGTTTCAACATACAGTTCAAGCTCTTGGCTGATCTCCGTCAAGTGAGCTGCACTTTCTTTAGCGGTGTTACTGCGATAGCTGCTAATCAGTCCGCTGAACATGACACTGACGGCGATCACGGCAGTCAATAGTGACAGGATGGTAATCACGACCAGCCTGTTGAATTTTTTTCCGGGGTCCGATGCTGCAGAGCCGCCTGAATTTATTTCCGTTATCTTGTGTAAAATCATTCGGGTCACATCCTTACACTGGCATAAGCAGGCATGATTCTTCGCTAAAACTTATCTGTTTATAAAGCGGTAATGACGGGCAATACATCGGACGGTTTACTGCTACAGGGCTGCGATACTGCACATAACACGCTATGAGCAGTATTTTTTTAATTCTAACGATGAAACGGCTGCCAGACTTGTTCATCATAGCTCTGTAAATATGTAGGGAAGGATCAATGCGCCATGTTTCGCATCCGCAGAATATCCTGAAAAGCAGGCGGTGTGCTGAATCCCACAAGTCGGTCAACCTTCACATAATGGAAACTTTCGGGATATTTCAGTGAGATACCCGGTTCTCAATATGGCTTTCCATCCGTCTTTGTCTGCCAGTACGTTCAGTCCGGTATGGATGCTTATCGGGCCGAATCTCAGTTCTTTCAGGAACGGATGCTTTAAATTGTATCTGTTTGTTTGCAGCGGCTGTTTTATATTCACCGTTCAGTGCGGTCGGTATTTTTTATTGTCATCACATACTTATCCGCGGCTTTATTCCCCCCGGTCAGATGTCATAAACAGTCTGGCTCCATAAAATGTTCGCTGATGAATTCAGCAGCCAGTTTCAGGGTCTCCTGCAGCTGGCTGTCAAACAAATCATCAATGTTTTATAACTCTTAAATCAGGAAAGTGCCTGTCCTGTCAAAATAACTGGTTTCCGCTGCTCATTTGACCGATAAAGGCAGATCCCATCCGAAAGCATCATAACAATATAAACACGATAATTACAGCATATAAACTGATAATATACAATGTTCAAACTTATTGTTTTGTGAACTATCATGCCGGAATAGTTGAATTTGGAACCGGAATGTTCTAAGCGCCTGAAATCAATGATAATCGGGATAATTATTCAGAAAGATTTCCTGAGAACAAGGGGTTTTTGGAATGAGAATAACACTTTCTTTGGTGTGTCTGCCCGGTTTTGAACCGGTAGCTCTGGTTTAGGGGTTTTGGGCTGGTACAGTATCCAGAGTGTCAATAATCTAATCTTCTTATTTTCTGTTCTTATCTTTCTGTTGGTACGAATCTGTCCGGATAGTCTTCTGATAATTGCCTGTTCTGAATAGTCTGTCCCCAGTGTCTATATTCTAGTGAAGCGTTCCTGGTCAGATGCTCTGCATGAGATAACCTTACCGCGCTTAATCTCATATCCGGACTCTTTCAAACGTCGTAATAAATCTTCGGAATTCGAGGAAAGCGGAATCATTCTATCAATGGTTTGTTTCAGTTTTGCTTTTTAGCTTATTCCGGATATCTCTGTTGCATGTTCAATATATGTCTTGCCCTTGGATTTACTTGAAACTATGACAGATAAGCCATTTTCTTTACAGATCTTATCGCTGATCCGTCTTATCTCATGGTAGCTGTGCTTGTTTGAGTGATAGCATCGATGGCTAGCAAAATCGAAAGTATGTAAGCCAAATGATATGAAGTACCTAGGCTTTGGATTCTATTATAAAGATGGATGGAAACCAAAGCCACATATCAAATCGG
>SABF01000178.1 GCA_009929095.1 Erysipelotrichia bacterium | reverse complement strand
CAGGAACTCCTTATATTAGTCACTTCGCCTTGATCAAGAACGAAGTGACTTTATTTTATGCGATTGCAGGAAACTGCTGCAGCAGTTGAATTCCATCTTCACAGCATACGCCAGAATCATCTGCTGTCCAAATCGCACCGGCGGTTTTTATCCATCTGGATCGGCTGCTATTATTGGTACTGTCCCCTTTCTCAGCACGCTGTTCTGATGGCGATACAACAATAAATACTCATAGTTTATCTGCAGCAAACTAAAAAACAAAGCAGTAATCATATTGTTTATTCTCAGGTTGTTTTATATCGTGAACCGTGTTCATTATGATTGACAGTAAACAATTACCGAATATAATGAACAATGTTCAGTATGGAGGTGAGATCTTTGGCAAAAGTGATTACATCAAAAGAAGAAATCCTGAATACCTGCAGAGAAATGGTCGCAGACAAGGGCATGTCATCCATCAGTATGCGCAGCGTCGCCGCTTCCTGCCATGTAGCGCTTGGCTCTCTGTATAACTACTTTCCGTCAAAAGAAGCGCTTCTTACAGAGACCATTGCCAGTGTCTGGCAGGATATCTTCCACATGGGGCAATGTCAGCATACAAACATGACATTTCCTGAAAGTGTTGCGGATATTTACGCTGAACTGCTCTCTGGAACCAGGGCCTATCCGAATTTCTTCACTGCTCATTCTCTCAGTTTCACAAGCAGTGAAAAGAATGAGGCGCGCATCACTATGAATCAGTACATGAATCATATTCTGAGTGGTCTTAAACAGGATCTTGAACATGATCCTGCATGTCGCCCAGATACATTCAATGCACAGTTTACAAAAGAGGATTTTCTTCAATTCATACTCAGTTCACTGATCAGCAGTCTGATCAGCAGAAAACAGAACTGCAGTACCCTGACGGAAATGATCCGTCGGACAATCTATTAGGAGGTTATCAATGCAGGCAATCTTTGAAACACTATTTGACATCATCTATTTATCCACTGTAATTTCACTTGGCGTGATCATGATCCGCCATTCCAAAAACGAAAAGCAGTTTTATCTTTATGGAATCATGGCAGTTGTACTTGGCTGCGGCGATGCATTTCATCTGATTCCGCGAGCTTATGCACTTTGCACAGACGGGCTGGCTGCACACGCTGCCTCACTTAGAATTGGAAAATTCGTTACTTCAATCACAATGACATTGTTTTATGTCATTCTCTACCAGGTATGGCGCAGCCGCTATCATATTGAGGGCAGAAAAAATTTGAGCATACTGGTTTACATACTTGCCATGCTGAGAATTATCCTGTGCCTGTTTCCACAGAACGCATGGACTTCTGCTAATCCGCCTCTGTCCTGGGGTATTATCCGTAACATCCCTTTCCTGATCCTCGGCATTGTAATTATCGTTATTTTCTTCAGAAGCGCAAATGAGTCTCATGATGACTCCTTCAAGTGGCTTTGGCTTACGATTGTACTCAGTTTTGGATTCTACATTCCTGTTGTACTATTCGCTGATATTTATCCTATTGTCGGGGTACTTATGATTCCAAAGACCTGTGCTTATGTATGGACTGTCATGATTGGCTATCAAGCTATGAAGAAAGGAAGTATCATCTAATGAAAAGAAAATATCTCAGTTTCGCTCTCTATTATGCAGCTGCTTCCATGGTTTTCGGTGTCTTCTACCGAGAGTTTACAAAGTTTAACGGCTTCAGCGGTGTTACCTCTCTTGGCAAGGCGCATGGTCATCTGATGATGCTGGGTACGTTTCTCTATCTGATTATCGCCATTGTTGCAGTTAACGCAGATATTGAAAAAGAAAAGAATTTCAATCTGTTTATGAAGCTGTATAATATCGGACTTCCACTGACAGCTGTTATGATGGCAGTGAGGGGAATCACTCAGGTTCTGAATATGTCACTCTCAAACAGCATCAGTGCAATGATCTCCGGCATTGCCGGTATTGGTCATATTCTGACTGGTATCTGGTTGATTCTTCTGATTCTTGCTATGAAGAAAACAGCCAGAGACTGATTATCTTTCAATTCTCTTAAACGCGAGTATATGAGCAGAATGGGCGCTTTGCGGTACAGATTCTTCCGCAGGAGCGCTCTTTTCATTAGGATTTCTGCCAAAGAACTGAAGCACACTGATTATTGTGATGATGCATATTATATGGCATAGCCACACCGGACATCCCAGGCCAACCGGAAGTGTCCCTGCAGCAACGGAAATCGCCGCAGTCGTCAGTGCATACGGCATCTGTGTTTTGACATGTGCCATGTTATCGCATCCGGCTCCTTTGGAAGACAGAATTGTACAGTCAGTGATCGGTGAACAGTGATCTCCAAATATTCCGCCGGATAAAACAGAACTGATGCATGCCAGCAGAAAACTGCTGGTAAGGAATGGCTTCTGGGCCATAATGGTCAGTGCAAGAGGAATGGCCATCGGCATCGCGATGAATATGCATCCATAACTGCCTACAGTAAATGAAATAACACAGCAGGAAATAAAGACTAATGTCGGCACCAGATAATACGGAATATTCAGACTGATTGCCTGCACTACATAATTCACAGTACCAAGTTTGGCTACAATACTGGATAATGACCAGGCAAGTACTAGAATTACCACTGTATTCAGAAGTGATGAAGCTCCATGAATCCAATCATTGATTGCATCGCTTAACGAAGATATGCCAAATGATGCTGAAAGCAGGATTGCTGCTGCACTGGCTGCTGCAGATGCAATCATTACCAGATAATAGGTATCTGCACTGCCAAATGCCAAGGATAACAGTTCCATAGAAAACGGTGCGTCTGCCGTGATTGTACCTGCATAGATCAGTGCAGCTCTGCCATCGAAGTAGAAACTAATAATTGCTGTCAGACAGAATATAATGATTGGAACGATTGCAACGATAATTCTCTTCCAATTATTATTTCCGGATGCAGGCTTTTCCTGACTTTCAGCATCCATCATAGTATCAGGGCATTGCGGATGTCCTTTTCTTGCCCTTCGTTCTGCATCAAGCATCGGCCCATAATCACGATCCATCAGAGATCTGATAAACATAAATACAAGTGTTAATATGCAGTAAAAACAGTAAGGAATGCTCTGCAGGAATGTAGCATACCCCTGCCCTGATACTCCGGCTGCCGCAAATCCCTGGTTAATAATTGCCACTTCAACTGCCACCCAGCTTGAAATCACAGCAATTCCCGTCACCGGTGCTGCAGTAGAATCCACAATATAGGCAAGTTTTTCTCTTGATACATTCAGTTTGTCCGTTACCGGTCTCATAACCGGTCCAACAATCAGTGAATTTGCATAATCATCAAAGAATACAATAATTCCAAGCAATTCACCAATCAGATTTGCTTTCCGAGGCGAATCAATATGCTTCAGAAGAATCTTTGCCACAGCCGTAAAACCGCCGGATTTACGAATCACTTCAACCATACCGCCGATTGTCAGACACAGCAGAATAATGCAGGCATTATTTCGGTTGGTCACAATATCCAGAATAGTTGAAAAAATCAGTGAAATTCCAGCGGATGAATTAATTATCATACCGCCTGGCATACACGCGAGTAATAACAGCACTCCTGACAGAAATCCGGCTATCAGCGAAATAATGACATCGTGAAGCAGAAATGCCAGCACCACAGCCAGCAGCGGCGGTACAAGGGAGAGAAATCCAAGCGCTGTTCCAAGGACCTGGGGATCAGAACTTGACGGTGAAGCATTCGGAGCAAACCCAAGATACACAATCACACACAGTACCGCAGCACATACAAACAGTGCCGCTTTTTTCCGCTTCTTCACAAAGAAACTGACTCCCCAGCCGGGTTAAGTCCGGCATGCTTATTTTTTACATTACTAATAATGTGCTTTTCATGGTGAGAGTCAA
>SABF01000177.1 GCA_009929095.1 Erysipelotrichia bacterium | reverse complement strand
AACCATGCCTGCAGAGAAGAAATTGACGAAATCATTTATGGTTTTTCCATCGGCCTGCTTATGGTCTGGAAGCATTCGCCCCGGGATATTGTTCTGATTGTCCATGCACATGACGTTATAAAACGGCCAAGATTGCACACTGAGATAATCGGTAACGGCTTTTTTACCGTCGACATCTTCTACTATAGCCCAGAATCTGACTGCTTCCGAACATGACCATGAAAAACAGGTAGAGAATTCATTTTCCTTTGGCGTAAATTTATATATATCATCCGGCTTAGTCCAGAAAGCACCGGACTTGGAGTACATTGTGCCGTAGAAGCTGCTGCTGACAAGTTCAAACTTGAATCGATCAGAATCTCTTCCAATAACCTGATTCATTATTGCTTCATAGGCTACCCAGGCACCGGCTTCATTCCAGTGATGATCTGTTCTGAAATACAAATTGTCTCTGCCGGAGAGTTCATCGGCTACTTCAATGAAGGTCTGATCAGCAAACTGATCTCTGATTTTATTGAGCAGATCATACTGGCTGATGTTCCACGCTCCGATTGGAAGAAGCTGAGATTCTGCAAAACTGGCAGTTGGGACCAGCAGAACTCTGCCTTTGATTCCCTGCTCAGTGCAGAATTGATTGATCGAATCAATATTCTGCTGCAGTGTCTTTTGATCATAGGTCTGAAATTGTTTGATCAGATGACCGTCAGCAGCATAATAAACACCATTGTTTTCAATCGAGCCGGTATTCTTTCGGACAGCTGATTTCAGTTCAATCCAGTTATCACGGTTTACAAAATGATCCGAGAACCAGGTTTCAAAGTCATCATCAAATTTACCGCCGAAGATATGGCTGACAGACAGTTCAGGAAACGCTGCCAGTATTCTGTTTTCGTTGGCACTGTAGTCTTTTTTGGGGGCAAGCATATTCCATACAGAAAATACTCCGGTAAATCCGAGAAATCCTGCAATCGTCATTTTTTCAATATATTTTCTTTTCATTGCAATCCTTTCTCAGAATCGGAAATATAGAAACGGGTTATATGATGCATCCACAATAAATGCGGTACAGATAAACATCAATGCCAAAGTTCCAAGCGGAATAATTACATTCAGTTTAGTATGCTCAAGTAAATCAAGCCATTTTCTGGGATATGGGGTAGAGCCAAGTGCACAGAGGATCAGAAGAAACAGATTATCCCGCAGATAATAGAGTGCAAGACCATTAATGAAAGATACTCCGTTTCCAAACATGTAGGATAGATAGTGAATGCCGGTACCAATGTCTGTAAAGGCAAACAGCACCCAGGCCAGAAGCACTATGAGTCCGGTATAGAGGTGACTGATCCAGGCAGGGCATTTATCAAGGTGCTTCAGCAGGAACAGCTTTTCAATGATCAGAACAATGCCATAGAAGACACCCCAGAGGATAAAATTCCAGGATGCTCCATGCCAGAATCCAGTCAGAAGCCAAACAATCATAATGTTGAGAATCTGCCGTTTCAGTCCATGCCGGTTTCCGCCAAGTGGGATGTAAACGTAATCACGGAACCAGTATGAGAGCGACATGTGCCACCTGCGCCAGAAATCAGTGACAGATTTCGAAATGTAGGGGTAGTTGAAGTTCTCGAGAAAATCAAAGCCCAGCATTTTTCCTAGTCCGATTGCCATATCTGAGTAGCCGCTGAAATCAAAGTAGATTTGAAAGGCAAAGCAGATAATCCCAAGCCAGGCGGTCAGTACAGACTGGTTATTCTGAGCAAGACCGATGATGTTTTCGTATACCTGGCCAACGCTGTTAGCCAGGAGTACTTTCTTGCCCAGTCCGCAGATGAAGCGGCGGACTCCGAGATAGAATTTCTTGGAATTGATGCGGCGATGATCGAGCTGAGCGGCAATGTCTGTATATCGGACAATTGGTCCGGCAATCAGCTGAGGAAACATGGTGACATAGGCGCCAAAGGAGACAAGGCTATTCTGGGGATCTGTTTCTCTTCGATACAGATCTATTGGATAGGACATAGTCTGAAAGGTATAGAAACTGATGCCGATGGGAAGGGATAATCCGAGCGAGCGGATACCGGTCAGTCCGAGCAGGTTAAGATTGTGCACCAGAAAATCATAGTATTTAAAGAATCCTAAAAGACCGAGGTTGAAAATCATGCACCAGGTCAGAATCTGTCTGGCTTTCTTTTGATCTGTATCGCGGAATTTGGCAATCGCATTGCCAAACAGCCAGTTGATAATGATGGAAGCAACCATTACCAGAATATAGATTGGTTCTCCCCATCCATAAAAAAACAAACTGACAATAAGCAGCCAGAGATTGCGCCACTCGATAGGAACAAAAAAATAGACAGCTAATACAATCGGCAGATAGGCGAACAAAAATGTCAGACTGCTAAATACCATGAAGGACCTCCGGCAGAAATACTTCATTATTATATCAGCCGACACATGAATTGTCTGAATCAGCTGAATGCAATATTTGATGAAAGTACAAGTGCTCTCAGTGTCATGAAATTTACATTCGTGTTACATTTTTACATTTCTGAATAGTGTTGCATACTACCGGTGAAACATCTAGAATACGGTTATTGGTGCAAAGCACAGGAGGAGAGAAACATGAAGAAGTTTGTATCAGCTTTGCTTGCCGGTTTGATGTGCGTAGGTCTTACAGCCTGCGGATCAAGCACTGCAAGTACAACAACAGCTTCTACTGCAGCAGCAGCATCTACTGCAGCAGCTGAAACAAGTGACATGAAGATCGCTATGATCACTGACTATGGTGATATTACCGACCAGTCATTCAACCAGACGACTTATGAAGCAGCAAAAGCATATGCAGAGAAGAACAGCCTCGACTTTACTTATTACAAGCCGGCTGGAGATTCCACTGCTGAGCGTGTAGCAATGATTGATAAGGCAGCCGCTGACGGATACAACGTTATCATTATGCCGGGCTATGCATTTGCAGAAGCAATCGTTGAAGCAGCTCCAACCTATCCGGATGTAAAGTTTGTGGCACTGGATGTCTCCATGTATGATCTGACTACAGCTGCCGGAACTAAAACATACGAGCAGGATAATGTGTACAGCGCAGTATATCAGGAAGAACTTGCCGGATATATGGCTGGATATGCAGCAGTTAAAATGGGCTACAAGAAACTTGGATTCCTCGGCGGCATGGCTGTTCCGGCAGTTGTCCGTTATGGCTTCGGATATGTCCAGGGCGCAGATGCAGCAGCATCTGAACTTGGTCTGACTGATGTTGAAATCAACTATGTCTATGGCGGCCAGTTCTTCGGCGATGCTGACATTACTGCAGTCATGGATACATGGTATCAGGGTGGAACAGAAGCAGTCTTCGCTTGCGGCGGCGGCATCTATACATCTGCAGCAGAAGCAGCTAAGAAGGTTTCAGGCAAGGTCATCGGTGTCGATGTTGACCAGGCTGCTACCATCGACAAAGCTTATGGAGATGGCATTACTGTTACATCTGCTATGAAGGGTCTTGCAGCAACTGTCAACACACTGCTCACAGCTATCAATGATGGCAAGTGGGATCAGTATAAGGGACAGGTTCAGACTCTGGGCCTCGTTTCCGGCGATGATCCGACTCTGAATTATGTGCAGCTCCCGATGGATTCCACTGTCTGGAATGATGGATTCTCTCAGGACGATTACAAGGCACTGGTAGCTGATATGTTCAGCGGCAAAGTCAAAGTATCCAACGATACAACTGCTATGCCGGATGTCACAACTGTTAAGGTTGACGATCAGGGAATCATCAAGGGTTAATTATCTCCTGAAGCACGTTTTATGGATCGGCAGAGATGCCGGTCCTTTTTTATTCAATTTTGCCATTTTGTACTTTATCCAATGTGTAAAAAGGTTACAATAGTACTACCGATGCA
>SABF01000176.1 GCA_009929095.1 Erysipelotrichia bacterium | reverse complement strand
CAGGTTCTTAAGAATAAGTTTCATGACGGCTTCATGGATGCATTCTGCATAGTAGCGGCCGCTGATATGCGGAGTGATATGTACCTGAGGCATGTTCCACAGCGGATTGTTCTTCGGCAGAGGCTCCGGATCTATGACATCCAGGCATACTCCGCTGAACCATCCTTCTCTGGTCAGTTTCAGCAGTGCTGCTGTATCAATGGCACTGCCGCGGCCGACATTGATCAGAATGGCTGATTTCTTCATTCTGCGCATGCGCTCTTCATTCAGCATATGAACTGTATCTCTGGTCTGCGGCAAAGACAATGCAACAACATCCATCTCTGCCAGAAGATCTTCAAAATGATCAGAAGTACGCTGCTCCTTCACATAATCAGGAAGTTCATGCGTGGTTCTCCTGACACCATAGCATTCTGCTCCAAGCAGATTCATCCGCCTGAGAAATTCTGAGCCAATGCTTCCCATGCCAATGGACATGACTTTCATATTGCTGATCAGCTGCAGGGAGCCGCCTTCCTTCCAGATTCGTTCCTTCTGCTGTTCCATGTACATCGGCCATTGTTTGGCACAGAGAAAAACGCCGGAAAGCATATACTCGGAAATGAACGGTCCATATACACCGTAGGCATTGCTCAGTCTGACATGTTCCGGAAGCTGAGTGTACATATCTGTTCCGGCACTTGGGGTCTGAATCCAGTTCAGATTCACTGCTTTCTGAATCTGTTCCATAGAGGGAATGCCAAGAATGATTTCTGCTTCGGCAAGCTGTTCGTCACTGGCTGCAGCACGCTGCGTATAAGTGAAATGATATGCTTTCAGAGCTTCCAGTTCCTGTTTGTCCTTTTCATTGACACGCATCATGACAAGTACGTTTTTCATATTGAATAATCCTTTCGAACTGTGAAATTGTATCATGATCAGTGATAAAATGAACTTATATACTAAGGGGACCGGATATGAATAAGATAAAATCATTTTTTAAGAACCTGAAATGGTCACATGTTCTGCTGTCAGTTGCATATATTCTGTTTGGCCTGGCATTGCTTACCATGCTGTCAGTCATCAAGGAAAAGATCGGTGATATGATCGGCATTACTTTGGTTATCATTGGCCTGATACACATCACTCGTTATTTTATGCAGGAGATGGAGAAATCCTATTTCAGCAATAATTTTATGGAAGGCGTCATTCTAGTACTGCTGGGAATTCTGGCAATCTATCAGAATGAACCGATTCAGACACTGGTTCCTTATATGCTGTCAATCGCAGTTGTCGGAAGCGGTGTATCAAAACTGCAGGATGCTATTGATGATAAGCGTATGGGAGACAGCCGCACGGCATTATTCCTGGTTCTGGGCATTGTATCTCTGGTGCTCGGTTCCATTGTTATGTTCAACATGATCAGCAATGAAACTCTGAGGTATCAGGTTCTTGCTATTGGACTTCTGTACAGCGGTGCTACAGATCTGTTCTCCTCAATTTACCTGTCAGGCAAGTATGGCAACTATCTGAGAGGTGATTTGAATCCGCAGCCGACAGTCTCGGTAAAGCCGGAAGAGAATATACAGATTCCATCCGTACCGGAAGCTCCGGAAGTTCCGGAAGCTCCGGAAGCTCCGAATACTATGGAAACACCTGAAGCAGTGGTAGAACCGGCTGCTGAGGAGTCTGTGCCGGAAGACACAAAAGAAAAAGCAGAATAACGACAGACTGAAAGGAACACATAGTTATGAGATGCTCATCAATTGATCTTCATATGCATAGCTGGTATTCCGGAGATGGAGAATATCAGCCGGAAGATCTGGTTCAGATGTGCCTCAGGCAGGGGATCAGAGTCATGTCCATCACTGATCATAACTGCATTAAGGCAAATGCCAGAGCAGCGAAGTGTGCTGATGAAGCAGGAATCATCTATGTTCCGGGAATTGAAATTGACTGTACCCACCAGGGTGTCAACTTTCATGTTCTTGGATATGGAATGGATTTGATGGATCCTTTCTATGAATATATAGAACACAATGAAATGGAACAGAGCAGAGCATCTGCTTCCTTTATGTTGGATGCGACAAAGAAACTGGGTTTTGATATCACTGCAGAAGAGATGCAGCAGTTGGATCAGGGACGCTACTGTACAGGATGCTGGACCGGAGAGATGTTTGCCGAGGTGCTGCTGAATAATCCAAGCATGAAAGATCATCCGCTGCTTAAGCCGTATCGCTCCGGCGGACTGCGAAGTGACAACCCTTATGTAAATTTCTACTGGGATTACTATTCTCAAGGAAAGCCATGCTATGCAGAAATACACTATCCTGCTGTCAGCGAAGTGATTGACCGCATTCATTCTTCGAGAGGGACAGCAGTGCTTGCTCATCCTGGCATCAATCTCAGAGGACATGAGGTAATGTTGGATGGAATGCTTGCGCTGGGATTGGATGGAATTGAGGCATACAGCAGCTATCATTCGATGGAAACCGCAGCGAATTATGCAGAAGCTGCTGAGAAGGCAGAACGGATGATTACCTGCGGAAGTGATTTCCATGGCAAGACAAAACCGTCCATTTCACTTGGCGGCACTGGCCTTGCTGTCTCGGAGAATCTAATTTTGAAAGGACTTCACCAGCATTCACTGATTCATCTGAATCAGATATGATGCGTGTTTATTTCTCGGTTATTGGCTGAGGATCAGCAATTCGATATCTACTGATGATTAATCTGAAAAGGAGAAAAGCATGACGGTATTCTCCTTTTTTAGTGTTCGCATTGATTGAGACAGATGCGATGATGCTCAGCCAAGTTCACTCAGTGTGGCAATCAGATAAGACTGCAGTTCACAGGCTGTATGCATGCGGCATTGGAACAGATCTTCGTCTGTACAGTAGGATGCGCATTCAACTGTCAGTTTCAGATGTGTATTATTTTCTGCATTCCTGCATTCAAGCCGCAGTCCGCCGATGTGCTTCCCATGCGGTATGGAGGCAGACGCACAGCAATGAATCTCGTAGGAATCATCTTCTATGGACTGCAGTCCGGTATCGTTATGGAGTTCCAGAATATACCTTGATGGAAGTTCTTCCGGAGCAAATACTTCAGTGATTTCCAGTGCGTCTTTCTGAACATGAAGCATGTAATGAGCTGCAGAAGCGTGCAGAAAGACAGAGCTTGCATGATCGGAATGCAGCAGTTCTATGAACTTTGAAATCAGCAGTTCGACAGGCACGTTGGTGATATCTGCTTCCAGAGCAATGATTCGATGAGTTCTTGCGGCATTCAACAGCAGGTTGATATGGCTTTTGCGAATTGCCTTTTTTAAAACCTGATTGATTTCCTGATGGCTGATCTTCTCTTTGACTTCTGCGAATTCCTGACAGTTATAAGGAGCAATATCATTTCTGCCGGAAGCCTTTCTGAGAAATACAGCAGCCGGCTTTACCTGAGCTTCACGCCATGAACGAATCTGATCGGAAGAAATCAGTCCTCTGGAATCCATAATTTTAAGACGTGCAATCATTTCCTGCATAGAAGAGCTCCTTTTCGGCAATACGGAAAGTATAATGCGCTGTACTGAAATGCTCAATCACAATAAGGCTAAAGTGCAGAAAAGAATTAATTTATAATATAATACACGTATTGTCAGGGGGAACAACCATGGAAACATTGATGCTGTTGGCAGGATTTTTTTTGCTCAACTTTTATATTGTCAGTTCAATTAGATTCTGGCTCAAGACGGCAGGCGTCAATACGAAACTGCATCATTGGGACATCATATTAGCAGTACTCTTCTGTGTAACTGCATTGGTTCCGATTGGCGGGGCATTTCTTCCGGACAGCAGTCTGAAATGGAATCTGCAGGAATGGGGCAATCTCTGGCATGGGATTCTCGGCTATGGAGCGCTGCTGCTGCTTATATCGAGGATCATCTGGAT
>SABF01000175.1 GCA_009929095.1 Erysipelotrichia bacterium | reverse complement strand
TTGATCTGCAGGATGCGATCCATCGCTTGAAGGAGTACAGCACACATGCGACATACAGCAGTCTGCCGCCGCTGTTCAAAGATCGGCAGGATTACTGGCAGTTCCATAACCGTCACATGAAGGCTTCCGTTCCGCGGGCAAAATTTGATGACGGCATCGGACCTGTGCATATCGGAATTGACTCTGGGTCTACGACTATTAAAATGGTGATCATCGATCAGCAGGGACAGATACTGCATACTTGGTATGAATCGAACAACGGCAATCCTGTAACTCTGGTAAAAGAACAGCTGCTGGCAGTCTATGAGAAACATCCGAGTATGAAAATTGCCAGTGTAACAACAACCGGTTATGGGGAAGAACTGATTAAGCATGCATTCCACGCTGATTATGGACTGGTTGAAACAGTTGCTCATTTTACGGCTGCCAAGCATTTCATGCCGGATGTGGATTTCATCATTGATATCGGCGGGCAGGATATGAAATGCTTTAAGATTGAGGATGGTGCGATCTCTAATATATTTCTGAATGAAGCATGTTCATCCGGATGCGGAAGTTTTTTACAGACATTTGCCCAGGCGCTTGGATACGATGTACAGGAATTTGCCCGTATGGGACTGTATGGCAAAAGACCGGTGAATCTAGGATCAAGATGCACGGTATTCATGAATTCTCAGGTGAAACAGGCACAGAAGGACGGCGCTTCTGTAGAGGATATCAGTGCTGGTCTTTCCATTTCGGTTGTTAAAAATGCACTGTATAAAGTAATCAGATGTGCAAGCCCGGAAGATCTGGGCCGGCGGATTGTTGTGCAGGGCGGAACATTCTATAACGAAGCTGTGCTGCGGGCATTTGAGACGGAGATGGGAGTTGAAGTTATCCGTCCGGATATCGCCGGGCTGATGGGTGCTTTCGGTGCGGCACTGCATGGTATGCGCAGTGCTGAAGACAATCAGGTCAGCACGCTGCTGAATTATGAGGAATTGAAGAATTTCTCTCAAAAGGTTACATCAAATACCTGCGGCGGCTGTGGCAATCACTGTCTGCTTACAATTAATACCTTCCAGGATGGCCGACGTCTTATATCTGGCAATCGCTGCGATAAACCGGTCACTGGAAAATCAAATGATAATTCCATGGATCTTTATGCCTATAAGCTGAAGTTATTGCTGAAATATGCAGCAGAAAGAGGAACCGGAAACCGCGGGACCATCGGTATTCCATTCTGTCTGAATATGTATGAACTGCTTCCGTTCTGGCATGCGTTTTGGACACATCTTGGATTTCAGGTTGTGGTCAGTCCGGTATCAAGCAGAGCTATCTATCAGGAAGGGCAGGGAACGATTCCTTCCGATACTGTATGCTATCCGGCAAAACTGGCTCATGGACACATTGAAGAACTGCTGAAGCAGAATGTTGATGCAGTATTTTATCCATGTCTGAGCTATAACTTTGATGAAGGTCTGGGTGACAATCATTACAATTGTCCGATCGTAGCTTATTATCCGGAAGTTCTGGAAGACAATGTTCTTGCACTTTCAAAGACAAATCTGATCCGCGATTTCATCAATATTTCTGATCGAACAGAATTTGAAAAGCGGCTTCCTGATATGATCCATAAATATTTTCCTAATATTGAGGAAGAAGAACTGATTTCTGCATCAGATGCAGCCTATGAAGAATACAGCAATTACATGCAGGATATCCGCGAAGAAGGGGAACACATCATAGCTAAGGCAAGAGAAGAAGGAAAGCACATTATTGTACTGGCTGGACGTCCCTATCACGTAGATCCGGAAATCAATCATGGCATCGATACACTGATCACTCGTCTGGGTGCGGCGGTGATCACCGAAGACTGTATCAGCTGGAAGACCCCGAAGTTCCGTACTGCAGTTTTGAACCAGTGGACCTACCACAGCAGACTGTATGCGGCGGCAGAGTACTGCACTAGGAATGAAGATATGGATCTGGTGCAGCTGGTATCCTTTGGCTGCGGCCTTGATGCGATTACAACGGATGAGACAAGAGAGATTCTTCAGCCCGGCAATAAGCTGTATACGCAGCTGAAGATTGATGAGATTACCAATCTGGGAACTGTAAACATCCGCCTGCGAAGTTTATTTGCGGCACTGGAAGAACGAGTTGAAGAAAAAGGCAGTCATGCCAGGGAGGTAAAATAAACTATGGAATATCTCACTCCGAATTTTACCAAAGACATGCTCAAGGATTATACGCTGCTGATTCCGAATATGTGTCCGGTACATTTTACGCTGGTCAAGGCGGCAATGGAGAGCGAAGGCTATCATAAGGTGGAATTCCTTGACAACTGCGGCAGTGAAGTCTCTCAGCTTGGTCTTCGTTATGTACATAATGATACCTGCTATCCGGCACTGCTGATTATCGGCCAGTTCCTCGATGCATTGAATTCCGGTAAATATGATGCTCATCATACAGCGCTGCTGATTACCCAGTCAGGCGGCGGCTGCCGAGCATCAAATTATATCAAGCTGCTTCGCAAGGCACTCGTCAGAGCAGGCTATGAATATGTGCCGGTTGCTTCAGCCAATGTCAGCGGCCTTGAACCAGGTTCGGTGCCTCCGTTTACTTACCGGATGCTGATGAAGATTCTTGCGGCAATTGAATATGGCGATGCGCTGGTTGCTCTGCGCAATCAGACTCAGGCGTATGAAATCACCAAGGGTGACAGCGATGCTCTGCAGCAGTATTGGCTGGATAAAATATCCGTTTGGATTCGGTCCAATAAAAACTATCTGATTCCGGCAATCAGACATAACTTTACAGCTTTGGCAAAATCTTTTGCGGCAATTCCGATGAAGAAAGAGCCCAAAGTCAAAGTTGGGGTAGTGGGAGAAATTTACGTGAAGTTCTCGCCGCTGGGCAATAATGATCTCATACACTTTCTGGAATCGCAGGATTGTGAAGTAAATCTGCCAAGCTTGATGGGCTATGCTGAATACTGCTGTGCCAACTGGATGCTGGATTATGAATACTATGGCCTTGATAAGAAGATGGGAAAGTATGCAAAAACCGCATTGAAACTGCTGGACAGCCTTTCCATGTCCATGAATAGAGCTTTGAAAAAGAACGGTTTCTATGCGCCGGATTCATTTTTTGAACTAATGAAAAAACCAGATGGAATTCTCGGCCTTGGCACTAAGATGGGGGAAGGATGGCTTCTGACCGGAGAAATGGTGGAATTGATTGAAGGCGGCTATGCCAATATTGTCTGTGCGCAGCCGTTTGGCTGTCTGCCGAATCATATAGCCGGCAAAGGAGTTATCAATCGAATTCGAGCAATGCATCCGGAAGCGAACATTACTCCGGTAGACTATGACCCAAGTGCAACTAGAGTAAATCAGGAAAACAGAATTAAGCTTATGCTGGCAGTCGCTAAAGAAAATCTGAATTCGAAAGCTAAAACATCAATCTAGACAGGAAATAAGAAATATGGAAATATACAGCAAACTTGACACTATTCCGCGCGGCGGGGTGTCTGATCGGCTGATCAATGGATGTATGGTGCTGGAGGGAGGAGCCTGGAGGGGACTCTACAGCCAGGGAGTGCTTGATGCACTGATGATGGAAGATATCAGTCTCAGTACAGTGATTGGTGTATCTGCCGGAGCTATGTCTGCACTGAACTATGTATCCGGACAGATTGGCCGAGCACCGAGATTCAATCTGACGTATCGTCACGATACCAATTACTGCGGTCTGGGAGCTTTAAAACGTGATCATGGAATTACCGGTTTTCATTATCTGTTTGAGAAAATGGAAGAAATGGAAACGCTGAATCATACAAGATTCGATGATCCCAATCGCCGTCTTGTTGTGACGGCTACAGACTGTCTGACCGGCAAGCAGGCTTACTTTGAGAAAGGCAGCTGTGATATTGAAACTGCAGTACGTGCCTCTGCTACCGTTCCCTATGTTTCTCTTCCGGTGATGATTGATGGCAGGCCGTATCTGGATGGCGGCATAG
>SABF01000174.1 GCA_009929095.1 Erysipelotrichia bacterium | reverse complement strand
TTTCTAATCTCATATTCTTTCATTGTCTGTTCAATGAAATCAAACAGTTCAAGTTCCATGGTTGACAATCTCTCTTTCAGCGAATTCGATATTGCTTTGGCAGTCTGTTTTTAATGAATGATCCATCACTCTTGGCAAATCCAAGTGCATGATCATGCCATGTTACTGCTGCATATCCCTTCTCAGTAGTTATTTTCAGTGTTTCTCCAGCCAGATACTTGCTTGCTTCTTGGTCGTTCAATTCAATTGTTCTCTTGAACTTTGTCCAGCTGGACATTGCCAGAGCATGATCGGGTTCAAATCTGCCAGTTTTCATGACGCCTGCCCGAATACCTTCTCTAATGATATAGCAATTCTTGCTGCTGTAAAACGGAACAGCAGAGGCATAAACAGTATCATGCTTTTTAAACAGATATGGATAAGGACGATCCAGCATGCTTTCAAAGAAGTCCAAAGCAGCTTTGGGAATTGGCTCACTGTCCATGCATTCCGGCATAACTCCATCAGTTTCGGAATATGCTTTTTTCATTCGACAGGCAAAATGACCTTCTCCGCCATCCATCGGATAAATGCGTACGCACCCTTCAGAAAGACTGCAGCGTCTTGGAACTGCAGTAAAATTGCGGATCGGATCCAATTTCATATCTGGATGACGCTGTATAAATGCCGAAACACAAAGCTCATTTTCTTCACGACTGAACGTACAGGTGGAATAAACAAGAACTCCACCAGGTTTCAGACACTGATAAGCACTGTCAAGAATCAAACCCTGTCTCAGTGCGCAGCTTGCCGGAGTTTCTTCCGTCCATTCAACTGCTGCTTCTGGATTCTTGCGAAACATTCCTTCTCCTGAACATGGAGCATCGCAGAGTACAGCATCCATGCATTCCTTGAATAGTTCAGCTGTATCTCGCGGATCAGAACTGATCATCATGGCATTGCACACGCCTGCTTTTTCCATGTTTTCTCTCAGGATCTCTGCTCGGCGGCGATTGATTTCGTTACTTACCAGAAAACCGTTTCCAGATAGATATTCTGCAATCTGAGTAGATTTAGACCCTGGAGCAGCACATAAATCCAGCACTTTTATATCTCCTGTGGGATCCAGAATACTGACTGCAGAAGAAGCACTGGGTTCTTGGACATAAAAAAGTCCGGCCGCATAGGCAATACTTGTCTTCAGCGAATAATCATCCGGGAGAAAATAACCGTTCCTAGCAAATGGTGTCTTCATGAGCCTAAATGGAAGTATACTCTGAAGTTCATTTTCATCCGT
The DNA here is from genome assembly GCA_009929095.1 of Erysipelotrichia bacterium. Taxonomy (GTDB): domain Bacteria; phylum Bacillota_I; class Bacilli_A; order Erysipelotrichales; family Erysipelotrichaceae; genus Bulleidia. The sequence goes on along the minus strand of SABF01000174.1, from coordinate 2,735 downwards.
TTTTAAAAGATTAATTCGCAGACCGCGTTTCGGCTTCTCATTCATACAATCAATGTACGACTGATATTCTGTACCAAGCAGGATCTGCATACGGTCAAGAAACGCCTGCTTCATTTAAGCACTTTCCTCACCATGAAGCGATCCTGTTCCAGCTGCATAATAAGATTGTTGCGGTTATGGAAATTAAATTCTGGGCGAAGATATCTTACAAACTGAATGCTGACATGACTCCCGTAGACATTCTCATTGAAATCGAGAAGATGCGCTTCCAGAGAAATTTGCCGCGTATAATTCAGAGTTGGATTGTGTCCAAGATTTACCATTGCCTTAAAGCGTCTGCCATCGATCCAGACATAACAGGCATACACCCCAAGTGCCGGCATGATATATTCGTTAGAAACAACAATATTAGCTGTTGGAAAGCCTAATTCAGTTCCAATATGCCGTCCATAGCTGACCGACCCTTCCAGTTCATAGGGACTTCCCAAAAGTTCAGAAGCTTCTTCAACATTTCCGACTTCAATGAGCTTTGAGATACGAGTAGAGGATATTTTGCCTTTTTCATCTTCCACTTCCGGAACAACATACAATTCGAACTGATGTTCTTCTTTCAGTGTAACTGGGTTTCCAGCTCCTTTTGCACCATAATGGAAATCAAATCCGCATACCAATGCTTTCAGATTGCATTTTGAAAGAACTCGACTGACAAATTCTTCCGGGCTAAGTTCTGACATTTCCTTTGTGAATTCCAGTATAAAAATATTCTTAATTCCAAGAGTAACCGATTTATTAATGCGCTGACGCATAGTAGACAGATGATGAATATCTTTGTCGCCTTTGATTGTTTCCCAGGGGTCAGGTTCAAACGTAATCAGTGCTGATTCGCAGTGATAAGTTGCAGCAAGCTCATTTGTTTTCTGAATAAGTGCCTGATGACCAAGGTGCAGCCCGTCAAAATAGCCAATGCAAGCTACAACATGTGTCTTTATCTTTATCTGGTTTTCCAGATTCAGCCGAATGATCCGCATACTCAGCCAAGTCCCCTTTCACAATGAAAGAGTTTACCACTGATTCTGCGATATGCAGCCAGAATTCTGCCATCGAAAGAAACCATCACTAAATCATGATCTGTATCAAGTTCTATATTGCGTCCATTTACAACATCACTCAGTCGATCTGTTTCTTCAAAACCAATGGATGGATCAATTACAGTGCTGATATCAGCAGTCTGCATTCCTTCAGCTAATTCATCAATCAAACAGGCATCAGACAGAGATATATGTTCAATTCCTCTGCGTTCTAGAGAAGACATAACAGCATATTCTCCAAGCTTATTTCCAAAGTCTTCAATCAGGGTACGAACATATGTGCCTGAAGAAACTGTCACATCCATGAAATATTGATCATCTGTAACTGTGATCTGAATTTCGTCAACATGAATGGTTTTTGGGGTACGTTTTACTTCTATGCCCTTTCTGGCAAGTTCATATAATTTTTTTCCATTTACCTTCACTGCAGAAAACATCGGTGGAATCTGTTCACTGTCGCCAAGAAATAATTCTGCAGTCTTCTGCATTTCTTCCAGAGAATGATTCGACGGTGTCTTTTCACTAACAGTATTGCCCCAGATATCCTGAGTATCCGTTCTTTTCCCAAGTACGAATTCAGCATGATATTTCTTATTATCTTTTACACAATAAGGCAGAAACTTTGTGTATCTGCCAGTAAGAATAATCAAAAGGCCTGGCGCATTAGGGTCCAATGTTCCGGTATGCCCGATTCGACGTTCATGAAATATTCTGCGGCATCTTGATACAGCATCAAAAGATGTGATCCCGGCCGGCTTGTTCAATAGTATGACACTTTCCATATAGCACGGAAATTATATCAATCAAATGCTATAATGGCAAAGTTATAAGTGAGGATAATTATTAAAACATGCCATTTAAACAGATCTTAGGTGCCGTAAGAAAAGCTGATCTCGACTATGGACTGATTCATGATAGCGATCGTATCTGTGTCGGTGTTTCGGGCGGTAAAGACAGTCTTCTGCTTCTTCACGCGCTTTCTATATATAGAAATATAAAGGAAAAATATGATCATGAATCATTTGAAGTAGTAGGTATTCATTTAAATATGGGTTTCTCTGGCGGTGATTTTCAGCCAATCAGAGATTTCGAAGAAGCACATCATGTTGAATATCACGATGTAGACACTCGTATTTATGATATCCTCAGGCTTTATCCCAATTCTGATGGACAGATTCAGTGTTCCCGGTGTTCCACATTGAAAAAGGGTGCAATAGTAAAAGCAGCAAAAGAATATGGCTGCACCAAAACTGCATTTGCTCATCATGCTGACGATGCAGTTGAAACACTTTTTTTGAACATGATTTATGGCGGCCGTATTGCTGTTTTTGAGCCTGGAATGCATCTGGAAAGAGCTGATATGGACTTTATTAGACCGTTCGTATATGCCCGGGAGGATGATATAAGCAATACAGCGCTGAACGAAATTCATCTGCCTATCGTCAAGAGCGGATGTCCCAATGATGGATTCACTAAACGACAGGATATTAAGGAACTTCTCTCTTCCATCTATGAAAAATATCCAGAGGCCAGACACAATTTCCTGACTGCAATTGGCAATCAGGAGCAGCTGAAACTGTGGGCAAGAGGAGCTGACTGGCAGAAAATGTGATGTAAATATTTTCATCAAATTATGTAAATTATTTA
>SABF01000173.1 GCA_009929095.1 Erysipelotrichia bacterium | reverse complement strand
ATCTGGTGCATTGGGCAATACGTACATCAGTTTCGGTGATTCTTCAAAATGGTATCAATGTAGATCAAAAAATGAAGCGTCTGCATTTACGACAGAAGCTTTTATCAACAGTTATAAAATTCCCTATAAATATGCGGAAACGAATAGAGCGGTACAGTTTACTGCAGCAGTGATGTATGAAGTGAAGGTTACTGCTGGCAGCAATATGACAAGGGATTCTTCCAGCGGTGCAGAGACGTAGGAAATCGCAGTTACTGATCCGCTTACTCCGATGAATCCAATCGTGTATACAGCAGCTGACGGATATTATTTTCCATCAACTTATTCAGCAGGTGAAAGTGGCATAGCAGTTGTTAAAACCAGCAGCTCACAGATCACTGTATCTGGAGCACCGAACGCAGCTGCTGCTATCACTCTGGCTGCGGCAGCCGCAAAGAAAACTGCTACGACAGAAATGAATACTATAGATGGCAAAGTTGATGTTGATGGCGGTGTGGGGATGCTGATAATTCTTCCGCCACTAGCTGAAGGTGGAACGATTGACGATGCTAACATCAGATCAGAAGACAATCACATAAGCAGTATTTCTGCTGTTGCAGCAGGAAGCATAATTTACTTGAGGTATTTTGCCACTAAAAATACAGTTGGATCAACTGCTGAAATTATCGTTCCTGTCAAATGCTCAGATGAGTTTAACGATTACAATATTACGGCTGCTATTTCCTGGATGGAAAAGACCGGGGTTGATATTTCAGGCATAACTGCAGAAAGCAGACCCTATAATCGTCAAGCATTCATTTCCAACAGTGAATCACAGTCATTAACATGCAAAGTTGATAATATAAAAGAAGATTGTAGATTTTATCCACCTATATATCAAGGAATCAACAATACACAATATGAATTAACCACGAATGCTCCTACAAGCGCTGGAGATTATAATCTGATCATAAAAGTATATGATAATGATGAGAAACACAAAGGCGAATTATGTTTGCCGTTTGCTATTAGTCCGGTAGAGATCACTGTTACTCCTGATTCAAATCAGAGCAAGAACTATGGGGAAACTGATCCGGAATTAAAATATAGCAATACTGCTGCACTTGCTCGTACAGCAGGTGAAGATGCTGGAACATATCCAATCAGCACGGGAACACTTGCGCTAATGAACAGCGAGGCAGGTGGATTTACGGCCGCCAACTATCAATTGAAACTGGCAGAAGATACAGCTGTATTCACGATTAACAAAATTGATTATCCTGGCATAAAAGAAGCAAGCGATAAGGTATCTGTCGATGGAGATACGAAGATTGTGGATATCTTCTCCATGATCGCTCCTGGAGCGGCAATTGGAAGCATTCTTGCTGCGGGGCCCTTAAGCATATCAGACACAAGCGTAGCTGATGGCAAACTGACCTATAATGCAAAAGCTTCTGAAGCAGGAACCACTGGAACAATTACTGTTCCAGTAACTGGAGTAACAAACTATAACGACTGCAGCATTGTGGCTGCTGTTACTTCGGCCGCAAAGAGTGCTGTGACGATCAGCGGAATCTCTGTTGAAAATATAACGTATGGAGAGAGTGTCAGCCCATCAGAAACTGCAGCGTCATGCAAGATTGGAGACGATGATGCTACGGAAGGCTGCGGTCAACTGATAAACACTTACAGCGGTACTGGGACGACAGTTTACGGATCAAGCCCGGATGCACCTGTGAATGCGGGCACCTATCAGCTTGTTGTGTCTGTTGATGAAGCAAACAAGGACTATACCGGGCAGACCAATCCGGTCACTTTCACAATTGCGCAGAAAGAATTGATTGTAATGCCTGAAGCGGGCCAGTTCAAATATGCTGGTCATGATGATCCGAAATTGAACTTCACACACTCTTCAGCAAGCTATAATGAAAACTCCTCATTCTCAGGTGCACTTACGAGAGCAGAGGGGGGGAACTGCCGGTTCATCATATGGTATCACCAGGGGAAGTCTTGCGCTGTCAGACCTCGACGGATTCCTGGCTGCTAACTGCACATTATCTATAGCTGAAGGTGTCACCTTTGAAATCAAGAAGGTTGAATTTAAAAGCCTGGCTATTATCTCCGCGCCAGCTACAACGATTTATCAGGCGGGGCAGTATTTGATAAGACGGGCATGCTGGTTAAAGCGACCTATTCTGATGCATCCAATAAGAATATAACGGATGATACTGTCAGTCCTGCAATGCTGTCAGTATCCGACACGGAAGTTACGATTTCCTATACAGAAGATGGAATCGAAAAGTCCGTTACTCAGTCAATTACAGTATATGAGCGTCCATCGATCTCTGCTGGCGCTGTCGGCAACCATTAGATTTCCTCTTCCGGAACACTTAGAATTATATGTACGGGAGAATTATCGAATCTGACGGATATATTAGTTGATAATAAGGCAATTGAATAAGATAAATAATTGTGAACTTGCGTCTGGCTGTACAGTTCTGACACTGAAGTCTTCATTTTTAAAAAAACTGTCGGTTGGTAAACACACTTTGAAATTTGTATACAGCTATGGCTCTGCATCAGTAACATTCACGATTTCGGATAAACCTGCTGCACCCTCTTCATCCAGTGCCGAAGTTGCTGAACAGGAGAAGTTATTCCGGGTGACTTTCCCTGGTTCCAAAGGCAATACTGTCAAGGCTGAATGGGTTAAGTATGGCGGAAGTGCATCAGCTCCTACAGGCTATGGAACATACAGCGGATACTGGAATGCAACAGCCAACATGGATCTGAGACCTGCAGATGTATCTGCTGCCAGTGCCGGCTTCATCATTCCGAACACTGCTGCCAAGAATTAATGCTCAGGAAACCAATCCCTGTAATGATCTTCAGGATCCTCTGTGCTCCCCACGCATGGAGGTTTTTTTGAATTCTGCTGCGTTCTCATGGTATGCGTTATTTATATATGCTAAGAGCAGATTGGTGATTATAAGGAATCAAGAAGAGGACAAAGAATTGTATATTCAGCAGAAACCAGAGCGAGACTGCAGAGACTGATGCTTACTATTGTCTGTTTGATGGAAAAATGATGCTGCTGTGCTGCAGTGATTATCTGCAATATCAGAGTGCTGTCAATAACAATCCCCATCTGATTGCATAGGCAGCTGAATCGGAATACTGAAAAAGCAAAAGAATACCGGGAAAGAGAAAACGAAAACGGCAGCTCTAAGCAGAACTGCCGCGGTTGTTTATTTAGAAGATACTTCACTGCTTCGCATGCGCTCATTTTCCTCACCGACAGCTCTGCCGCTGCGAATATATCTGCGCGTTACTCTGCCGCTGATCAGACAGATAATCTCATAAGTGATGGTATTGAGTTCTTCTGCCATATTTTCAATGGGAATATGAGGACCAAAGATTTCCACAGTGGTTCCTTCAGGACGGTATTCCGGCATTTTCAGCATACACTGATCCATGCATACACGTCCGACAATTTCCGCATAGATTCCATCTGCCCATACCTTGCGTCCCTGGTTTGCCCGTACCAGCCCATCGGCATAGCCAATCGGCACAGTTGCAATCATTTCATCAGAGGAGGCGGTATATGTGGCACCATAGCCAATGCTTTCACCGGCTTTAACAGTCTTAGCCATGATAATCTTGGTATAAAGTGCCAGTGTTGGTTTTAGATTGCATGGCACATCACTGATGCCGTATATGGAGATACCTACACGGCAGGCATTGCTCAGCGGATCCTTGAAGAAGAGAGTTGCAGCACTGTTGTCGCAGTGAATCCACTTGAATGGATAATCCAGCGCCAGAACTGCATCCTTGAACTTCATATACTGGCGGTCCGTCATTTCTCTGCTGTTTTCTGCACATGCAAAATGTGTAAAGATGCCTTCAAGAGCGCAATTGTTGTCAATCAGAAGACGTTTTGCCTGATTCAGTTCATCGTTATCTCGAAAGCCGATCCGATTCATGCCGGTATCAACTTTCAGATGTACTTTGAGTCCTTCACAGTGATGCTTGGTCACTTCCTCTACCC
>SABF01000172.1 GCA_009929095.1 Erysipelotrichia bacterium | reverse complement strand
GACGAAATCAAGGAAACCTTCGAAAAAATCGGGATTCCTGAAGCCGAGCGCGCATACCTAGCCGGCGTAACGGTCCAGTATGAGTCGGAAGCCGTCTATCACAACATGCTGGATGAAGTTGAATCTAAAGGTGTGATCTTTCTTGATATCGATTCCGGCCTGAAACAGTACCCAGAACTGTTTAGAAAATACTTTGCTACAATTGTACCCCCGTCAGATAACAAACTTGCAGCATTGAACAGTGCGGTATGGTCAGGCGGAAGCTTTATCTATGTACCGCCGGGAGTCAAACTTGAAAAGCCGCTCCAGTCATATTTCCGCATCAATTCAGAATCCATGGGACAGTTTGAACGTTCTATTATTATTGTCGATAAAGGCGCGGAAGTTCATTATATAGAAGGCTGTACAGCTCCGCAGTATTCCAAAGATTCTATGCATGCGGCAGTTGTAGAAGTGTTCGTCGGTGAAGGTGCAAAAGCTCGCTACAGTTCTGTACAGAACTGGTCAGGAAATATTCTGAATCTGGTTACCAAGCGTGCCAAGGTAGAAGCACATGGCACAATGGACTGGGTGGACGGAAACATTGGTTCTCGAATCTCCATGAAATACCCTGCATGTATTCTTGCTGGTGAATATGCGAGAGGCATGTGCATTTCGATAGCTGTCGGCTCTAAAGGCCAGTTTCAGGATACCGGTGCCAAGATGATTCATCTGGCTCCGCATACATCCAGCTCTATCGTTTCTAAGTCTATTTCCAGAAATGGCGGTGTAACAAATTTTCGTGACTGGATCAAATTTACACCCAAAGCAGAAGAATCACGTGCCAAAATTGAATGCGATACACTGATCCTTGATGAGAAGTCCAGATCCGATACAATTCCACTGAATATCTCTGAAAATAACAGTTCTACGATTGAGCATGAAGCCAAAGTATCCAAGATCAGTGAAGATGAGTTGTTTTATCTGATGAGCAGGGGACTCAGTGAATCACAGGCAACCGATATGATTGTTATGGGATTCCTGGAGCCATTTACGAGGGAGCTGCCGATGGAGTATGCAGTAGAGCTGAATCAGCTACTGAAAATCGACATGACGGATTCCATTGGATAAGAAGCAGGCTAGAAAGCTTGGGCTTTCTCGCAGAAAGCAGTTAAGTGAATCTGAACGATCCGTTTGTGATGAACGGATTTTTCAGAAACTGTGCATCCTCCTGAGCACAGTGAATACAGTCGGCGTATATGTTTCATATGGCAGCGAAGCAGATACAACAAGGATCATTGAGTGGTGTCTTGATCATCATAAGACAGCAGCGGTGCCCAAGGTACTGAACCATACGCTGGAGTTTCATCATTTGGCTGCGCTGGATCGCTTGAAACCAGGCATGAAAGGAATTCTGGAGCCGACAGATGAAGCGATTATACCGCTGTCTGAGATCGATGTAATGCTTGTTCCGTTAAGTGCATTTGACAGTTTTGGAAATAGAACCGGATATGGTCTCGGGTATTATGATTCTGTATTGAATATGACAAAGAGAAAGATCGGTATCGGCTACCAGGTACAGCAGGTAGATCATATAGAATGCGACCCTTGGGATGTCAGATTGGATGAGATTATCAGCGACTGAATTTTTGGGCAGACTAACAATCCATCCTGTGATACAATATTCCAGCATGGGTGGTTAGCTCAGCGGGAGAGCATTCCCTTCACAGGGGAGGGGTCATGGGTTCAAACCCCATACCGCCCACCAACAGTATTCTATAAAACCGCTTAATTAAGCGGTTTTATTTATGTCTTTACTACTTTTTGTATTAATTTTTGTATTTTTTCTACTAGATGAACGTTTATTAATCGCCTTTTTCTTATCGGCAGAAGAGCTTCTTGCATATTCAATACTCATTTTTGCGGAAGCATGTCCCATAAGATCCTGGACTACTCTTGGATTTTCTTTCATCTTGAACAAATCTGTTGAGAACCTATGTCTCAGTCGATATGCATTAAACGGAATTCCACATCCTTTGGATACCAGATGAATATAACTGGAAATAAAGTCAATATCGTAAAGAGATCCATCAATATCACAGATAATGTATTCATTACTGTTCCATTCCAGAAGGTCTTTTAAATATACACCAAGCTGTTTGGCTATAGGAACGCTTCTGGCGCTTGATTCAGTCTTGACTGGAATAATTACCCTGAAGGTGGTTTCGTTACTCCCTACGGCCTTGGAAACAGATATCATACTGTGTTTAATATCAACATCATTTCTTGTGAGTGCCATTATCTCTGCCGGACGCATTCCTGTATAGTAGGCAATCCACAACATGTACCAGACTGATCTACTTCTCCAGCGTCCTAAATCATCATAATCGTGATAATTCAGTAATGTATCCATGAATAGATTGAAATCTTTATCTGAGATATCTACGCTTCTATGTTTCTCAATTGTTTTTGGCTTAGGAATAATGACCATTAGAGTTTTGTCTGTTACTGGAATTTCTAACATCTGGGCAGCTCGGAAAATCTGTCTCCATATGGAAAGCAGGTGAGATGTAAGATTAAGGCTGTGCGTAGCACCATACTCATTTACTAACTTTTGAACATCAGCTGGCGTGATCCTGTCAATCTGGACATTGGCATACTGTTCAATTGCGTACTTATAAAAATGATCATGATTTTCTCTGGTCTTCATTGAGCATGGAAATAGTTCGAATTTCTTTTTATACAGTTCTTTGACTGTAGGAGAAGACATAATTAAAGTTCCAATCCTCATATTCTGGACAGCCTTGTCTCGGATGGCACATGCAGCTATCCTTGCTTCCTGAGCAGAAGAATAGTCAGAGATATTTAAATTGCGGATGAAAGGCTTGCTTAGATTTTTGCTATGGATCTTTACGGCAAGATTCTTCTGTTTGCCATTAAATTTGTACTCATAGATGTATTTTCGTTTTCATATTTGCAATTAGTTCATTTCATCTTCATGAGATCTTGTATTGAATCGATAAATAGTATAGGTACAACGCAAATGGATTTAGTCTTGTTCTTTCGTCTAACGATATTAGGCAGTCTAATAAGGACATAGAAAGAAATGAGATAAAGATCATAACTTATGACTGCAGAATTGGATATGACTGTACAGTCATCTAAATACTTCGTGCGCGTGCGGCAGTAAACTCAATATGAACAATCTCCCTGATACTACTCTTCACGCAGAATACTGAAATGGTATTATTGTTATATGGCCGAGAAAATAATAGGAAAAACAGTTAAGAATATCATTCAGAAATCCAATGTCAAAGAGACAATGGAAGACTATGTTCGCTGGCGCGGAGATCTTTCCCTTCGCAGATCACGGTTTACCTTAACGGATGCTATGGTGCTCTGCGAGCTCTCCTATGTGGATTTTTCCAAGGTGCTAACCCAGGGAGATCCGCTTGGAATGACATTATTTCGTCTTGGCAAAGAACTATCCATTAATGAAAATTATAAGCTATGCAATTTGTATGGCGGTCATGAGGATTTTTTTCTGAACGTATGCCAGTCAAAGCGATTCAGAAATATTATGGTGCGCAATTATCGTGAGGTCTTTGATGAGAGTTCAAACGCTCAGTACAGTTCCGTAGAGTTTGCACTAAACGAAAAGCTTTCCTTCATTGCATTCCGCGGTACTGATAATTCAATCATCGGCTGGAAGGAAGATTTCATGATTTCCTTTACTCGTATTAAATCACAGGATTATGCAAAGCAATATCTGCAGGATATTCTCAAGGATGGCAAGGAATACTATATCGGCGGTCACTCCAAAGGTGGAAATCTTGCGATGTATGCATGCGCCTGGCTTTCTGAAGTCAGACGCAGACAGATTATTCATATTTATGATTTTGATGGTCCGGGATTCTGCCCTGAAATGTTTGATCGAAGCAGAATAGACTCACTTCTTCCAATCACAACCAAGGTGATTCCCGAATTCTGTGTCATTGGTAAAATCTTTGAACTGAAGGTTCCGGAAACACTGATTATCAAGTCCAAGAATTTT
>SABF01000171.1 GCA_009929095.1 Erysipelotrichia bacterium | reverse complement strand
GGTATACAAAGATGGTCACTCACTTGAGCTTACAGCGGCTGAATACAAGCTGCTGTGCTATTTCCTGAGCAATCCGTGTGCTGTTCTTAGCAAGGAGACCATTCTTGACCGGCTCTGGGACAGCAGCGGCTGCTATGTAGATGACAATACTTTGGCTGTATATATTCGCAGACTGCGAACAAAAATCGAGACTGATCCCAGCAATCCGATATTGCTTGTAACGGTGCGCGGAATGGGTTATAAATGGGACGCAACAGTGGATGGTGGTCACGAATGAGCCAATTTGCCAATCAAGACTGCAAGCATTTATTTGCGACGTTATACTGCTTATGTACAGTTTTTGTCATAATTATCCAAATTTGCCTTTGGTTGACCTTCAGACAGTTCAGTCATGAAGTGCTCATTGCATCTTTGGCATTTTCCATTAATGTTCATGTTTGCTTTCGAAAGTATTTTATTAGGCAGCAGCAGATACTGGATGAAGCAGCAGCGCAGCTTGACCGCTTCGCTGGCGGTGATAACTCTGCACGGATAGAAAGTGATGAGGAAGGCAGTTTTGCCAAACTGTTTCATACAGTGAATCAAATGACAACAAAGTTAAGTGCTGACGCAGAACAGGAGCAGCAGAAAAAGGTGTTTTTACAGAACACGATATCTGATATATCACATCAAATAAAAACGCCGTTAGCTGCACTAGAGATTTACAACACGCTCCTGCAAGATGAAAAGAGCGACCCTGAAGCAGTGGCTGTGTTTTCGACTAAATCAGGAAAAGAAATTGAACGGATTGAAATGCTGATCCAGAGTCTTCTAAAAATCACAAGGCTGGATAGCGGTTCCATTATCATGAATCGGCAGACCGAGAATATCGCAGAACTGATGCGTGAAGTCAAAGCTCATTTTGACCTCCGTGCTGAGCAGGAACAAAAACAGCTCATTCTATTTGGACCGGAGGATACTGCATTGTTATGTGACAGAGTCTGGTTTATAGAAGCGATCAATAATCTCGTAAAGAATGCGTTCGATCACACGAAAGAGAATGATCGGATAGAAATACAATGGAGATTGCTGCCATCTATCACTCAAATTACTGTAAAGGACACCGGCAGTGGAATATACCCAGAAGATATTTATCATATCTTCAAAAGATTTTACCGCAGCCGCTATTCCAAAGATACGCAGGGGCTTGGTCTTGGGCTGCCTCTCGTTAAGTCCATTGTAGAAGCACATGATGGAGTCATCGAAGTGGATAGTATTCTTGGCAAAGGCGCCACTTTCACAATGAATTTCCTGCCTCTTACAAAACTGTAAACGGCAATTCATAAAGGAGTAAGGTAGAAATAGTAATCTACCGTTGAAAGGTGGAATTGACTATGAAATCAAACCTGAATAAAAAGCATTGCAGAGTTCTCTCACATCAATGTATCTTTTTATAGCTCACCGGCTTTTTACTGCTTCTTTTTCAAACATCAGCGTTGAGCGAGGCTTTCTATATAATTCAGTCAGTTTATCGCTATTAGGTGCATTGCGCTAACTAAATGCAACTGCAAAGCAAAGGATAAAACATCCAGAATAGCAGATTTCACTGCAGGAATCCTATTACCAGTCATTGGCGCTGGCCTTCTGTTTCGTTTGCATTATATTCTTCCAATGCATCGCTGCATATATCTGCGATGCTTACCGCAGCGAATACCATTAGTTATATTCTTGCTCATTGTTCGCCGTATTGCAGTGCAAAAGGGATTGCGTGTTCACTTATCACTTTTGCAAATGCTGCAAATGTTATTGATGCTTCATTTTCATTTGGATATTGCGTTGTCGGCAAAAGCTTATTTTCAGTAACGTTGCTTAGACTGTCATTTTGCCCGGAATATACGATGATGGTTTATCTGCACAGCAAAACCATGCTGCATTGGATATGGAAAGAGAGAAAGAATAATGAACTTACTAGAAGTAAAATCCCTTTGTAAAGCTTATGGCGAAGGTGAAACGACAGTTAATGCACTCAAAGATATAAATTTTTCAGTTTCTAAAGGGGAATTTGTGGCCATTGTAGGCGAATCTGGATCTGGCAAAAGTACATTGCTAAATATTATTGGGGCATTGGATACCCCTTCATCGGGTACTGTTTTGATAGATGGTAAAGACATATTAAAGATGGATGATGAAAAATTAACCATCTTCCGCCGTAGAAATATTGGCTTTGTATTTCAGGCATTCAATCTTATGCCGGAGCTGAATGTGGAACAGAACATTGTTTTGCCTCTGTTACTTGACAGCAAAAAGCCCGACACAGCATATCTGGAGGAGTTGCTTACCGTTCTCGGATTACAGGAACGCCGAAGCCATTTGCCGCGTCAGCTTTCCGGTGGACAGCAGCAGCGCGTAGCCATTGGCCGTGCAATTATCACTCACCCAATGCTGATTTTGGCTGACGAACCTACGGGCAACCTGGACAGTCAAAATTCCAGTGAGGTGATTTCTCTACTTAAAACTGCCTCCAAACGTTATCAGCAGACCATTTTGATGATAACCCATAACCGCAGTATCGCAAGTACGGCTGACCGGGTATTTCAGGTGTCTGATGGCGTTCTCAGTGATTTAGGGGGATATACAGAATGAAAAGCTATCTTGAGCTAATTCCCATCTCTGCAAAGGCTCACAGAAAGCAAAATAAAATGTCAATCTTCTGTATTGTGTTGGCGGTCTTTCTGGTTACTGTTATCTTCGGCATGGCGGATATGTTTGTTCGCAGCCAGATTATACAGACAGAAAAGGAATATGGATCGTGGCATATCAACTTGCGGGAGATCAGCGACGAACAGGCAGCGCAAATTGCTTCCCGGCCTGATGTGGCCTGCGTCAGCAGCTATGGCGTTATAAACTACCGTGGAGACGACGGTTATACGCTCGGTGGAAAGAACGTTGCAATCTGCGGCAGCGATGAGTGTTTCCTTACGCAAATGCAGTCTGATACGAATGTCACAGGCATTTTCCCGAAAATAGCGCTGCAGGCATTAGTGACGGAGAACACACGTGACGCCAATTCACTTTCCATCGGCGATCCAATTACGGTAACAACAGCAGATGGAAAAGAACTCGTTTTTACCGTATCCGGGTTCATGTCCAACTCTGCAAAACTGATGAGTGAAGATTCCTACGGTCTGTTTCTGAATACGAACGGTTTCCGCAGCATCTATCCAAATCCGAATGGCAGCACAGCCGCCGACTATAGCAGCGTATTTTTTGTTAAGTTTTCCAACACTGGCAACATACAGAAAAGTATCGACAATATATGTAAAAGTCTCAATATCAGTACCGAACAGGTATCTGAAAACACACGGCTGATGGCACTTCTCGGTCAGGGTTCCAATTCCTTTACGCTCCAGATTTACGCAGCTGCTTCAGTGCTGTTCATATTGGTGATGATTGCGGGAGTCCTGATGATCGCCAGCAGCCTGAACAGTAACGTAGCGAACCAGACGCAGTTCTATGGCATGATGCGCTGCATCGGAGCGACCAAAAAACAGGTTAAAGTGCTTGTGCGGCGTGAAGCCCTGAGCTGGTGCGCGATTGCAATTCCAATCGGTGTGTCCGCTGGTATTATCCTTATCTGGATCATATGCCTTATGCTGCGCATACTCAGTCCGGACTATTTTGGTGAAATGCCGCCACTCGCAATCAGTTGGCCAAGTATCGCGGCTGGCTGTGTGCTTGGACTTCTGACTGTACTTTTGGCTTCTCATACGCCGGCAAATCGGGCGTCCAGGGTTTCTCCACTGACCGCAGCATCCGGTAATGCAGTCGATCTGCATTCAGCTGTCAAAGCCGCAAATACTAAACTGTTTAAAATCGATACCGCGATTGGCATACAGCATGCGTGGGAATCAAAAAAGAACTATTTGCTAATGTCCGGTTCTTTCGCTCTTAGCATTATCCTATTTCTTAGTTTCTCAGTTTCTATAGACTTTATGAATCATGCCCTGAATTCTCTTGACCCTTGGACACCAGATTTGTCCATTTCCAGTCAAAGTG
>SABF01000170.1 GCA_009929095.1 Erysipelotrichia bacterium | reverse complement strand
GGAAATGTTGCCATGGACGCATGCCGAACTGCAGCTAAGTCCGGCTGTGAGACATCAGTTTATTATCGTAAAACATATGAGAATATGCCTGCTAATCCAAGAGAAGTAGAAGAAGCCAGAGAAGACGGAGTAATGTTTTACGACTTCAAGGCACCGGTAGAAGTAAACGAGCACTCTGTCATCTTCCGTGACTGTGAAAACTATCAGGATGAAAACGGGAATACCAGGACCAGAATTCTGGATGGTACAGATCAGGAAGCAGAGTGTGATACATTGATGGTGGCGGCCGGCGAGACGATTGATCTGTCCATCTTCTGCGAACTTCTGCCGGAACTCAATGAGTACAGCTTTCCGATCGTCAATGAGGGAAACATGACTTCCGTGGATGGTCTGTTTGTGGCTGGGGATTTCATCCTTGGCGCGAGAACTGCAGTTGAAGCAGTGGAAAGTGCAAAGAAAGCGGCGGCTGGAATTGATGCCTATCTGAGCAAGCGAATATGACAGATCTGAAAGAGAGCAGAAATAAAATCAATGAGATTGACAGTGAACTCGCAGCTCTGTTTGAACAGCGCATGCATACGGTCAGAGAGATCATCAGGTACAAATCTCAGAATGGTCTGCCGGTGCTTGATTCTTCCAGAGAAGAGGAAAACAGACAGCGCAATGCGGAAAAGATTCAGGACGAAACACTGAAAGAATACTTCCTGAAGTGGTACCAGAATACGATGGATATATCAAAGCAGTATCAAAAGGATCTGCTAAAAAAGGAGGATTAAGGAATATGGGAGAACTGCTGATAGGTCTGCGCAAGGAAAACATGCAGGCAATCAAGGATCATGACAAGCTGAAGAAAAGCGTTCTGAGTCTTCTGATCTCAGCGATTGCATTGGCGGAAAAGAATCTGGCAGCACACTGACAAAGGAAGAGGAGCTCGTATACGTTCAGAAGGAACTGAAGCAGACGGAGGAAAGTCTTGCGGAAACACCGGTCAGCCGTCAGGATCTGATCGATGAAAACAATCAGAAAATAGATCTTCTGAAGAGCTATCTGCCGCGTCAGCTGAGTGAAGAGGAAATCAAACAGGCAATTGAAACGATTATGCAGGAAAACAATCTGGAGCCCGTAAAGAAGATCCAGGGTCCGATCATGAAGGAAATGATGAATCGATTCAAGGGACAGACAGACGGCAGACTGGTAAACAAAGTGCTGTCATCAATTCTGCATTAAGTATGAAGAAGGAAGGCATGAATGCCTCCCGGTCAGATAAAAGATATTATTGATTCCATGATCTGCCGCATGGTTTATAGTCCTGCGGCATTTCATTTGCCTTGCCTGCAGGACCGAGGCAGACTTCAATCTCTCGCGCATTGTCCAGATTCTTCCACAGATCAGTGCGTTCATGTACTGCGATCCTGCCAATGAATCAACGCACAAGTTCATATCTCAGTTCCCGAATGGCGGTGTACCTTCCTGCATCGTTGAGGAAAGAATCGGCATTCACTGATCTGTCCTGATGGAAACGCTGACAGATACTCATATTGCCTGGCGACAGCGATAAAACAGGAAAGGTAAAGCAATACTGCAAAGAGTGGTCTGAAAGCACAGGATATCCGCTTCATATAATCAAACATGCTCATTTTTAAAATGGTGACAACCCAGAACAGGCTGATGCTGAGACAGAGCAATTCAAAAAGGATTATGAGATCAGCAGTTTATAGCAATTAAAATATAATTTCTTCTCGAGAAATTGAATAATCTCCATAAGCAAGCCGCCCCGCGAACGGTTAAGGTTCATGGGACGGCTGTGTTTACGTATCAATAGATTCTGCTTCTGCGCTTTCATCGGCCATTATCTGTGTCTGTGTCTGCTCAGATTGTTCAAATGCGGTTTGCCTGATTGCCATGCCATGCTGCGGATAATTACTGTTCAGAATTCATTCACGATACAGACACCGCATGTGCTCATACATATCTGGCGCCGCAAAGAATGCACTCATTTATAATGCAACTGTTTATTCGGAGTATTTCCAAGCTGTATCCAGAGAAACCAGCATCATGTCTGTAAAACTATCCTGACGTTCAATACTGGTCAGCGCTTCCGGCTTGAAGAGATGGTCACTGATGGAGAGGATCGAGAGTGCTTTTTTATGACATCCTGCAGCAGTCCAGTACAGACCTGCAGTTTCCATTTCCACACAGAGATGATTGGAATCTCTCAGCTTTTCATTGACTCCAGACTGCGGATAATAGAAGAAATCTGAAGTGTACACTTTGCCAACCTTGACGGAAATGTCTCTGGAACGGCAGGAATTGACTGCTGTTTCCATCATGTCAAAGTCTGCAACAGCTGCAAGTTGGCCGGGGATGCCATAGGCATTTCCATAATTGGAATTGCTGGAAGCACCTTCTGCTATGACGATGTCACGAACATTTACATCCTCAGCCAGACCGCCGGCAGAGCCGATACGGATGATGGCTTCAACCCCGAACTGATTATAGAGTTCAGTGGCATACAGTCCCATGGAAGGGATGCCCATGCCGCTGCCCATTGCTGAAATTCGACGTCCTTTGTAAGTTCCGGTAAATCCAAGCATATTGCGTGCATCATTGAAGCAGACAACATCGGTCATGTATTTGTCAGCGAGTGTCTTAGCTCGAAGCGGGTCGCCGGGCATCAGTACTACCTTTGCGATTTCGCCAATGACGGAGATGGATGCAGAGATTGAGTCTTTTCGTTCCATGTGATATGTCCTCTTTCCTATTTGCTGAACAGTTTCTTTAGGTTCTCTTTGAATGGCGGATATACAATACCGCGCTCTGTGACAATGCCGGTCAATAGACTGTGATCAGTCACATCGAATGAAGGGTTATAGCATTTAACTTCTTTCAATGCCATTGGTTCCTTATACCACATCGTCTTGATCTCATCCGGATCGCGCAGCTCAATCTTGATGTCTTCTCCGCCAGGAGTATTGAAGTCAATGGTTGAGGATGGCCCGAGGGTATAGAATGGAATGCCGTAATGCTTTGCCAGAATGGCAACACCGGAGGTTCCGATCTTATTGGCGAAGTCACCATTTGCGGCAATCCGGTCGCAGCCGACGAATACTGCGTTGACCCATCCCTGCTTCATGACAATGGATGCCATGCTGTCACAGATCAGCGTGACATCTACACCGGCTTTCTGCAGTTCATAGGAAGTCAGTCTTGCGCCCTGCAGCAATGGTCTTGTTTCATCAGAGAACACATGGAAGTTCATGCCTCGTTCTCTTCCAAGAAAGATCGGCCCGGTTGCTGTGCCATAGCGGCTTGTTGCCAGCGGTCCGGCATTGCAGTGAGTGAGAATGCCATCACCGTTATGAATCAGTGTCAGTCCGTATTCTGATATCTTTGTGCACATCTCGATGTCTTCCTGATGGATCTTTTTTGCCTCAAGTCCTAGATTTTTTACGATCTGAGCGGTTGGCAGATTGTGCTGATCCCTGACAAGATTCTCTGTGCGGTTCAGTGCCCATGACAGGTTCACTGCCGTGGGACGGGAACTGTTGAGATATTCCTTCTGTTTATGAAATTCATTCAGGAACTGCTCATAAGGAAGATCTGAAAACTGCTGTGCGAGAACGTACATGGAGTAGCCGGCAAAAATTCCAATAGCCGGTGCGCCTCTGATCTGAAGCAGCTTGATGGCATCCCATAGTTTCTCTGGTTCATTCAGTGTCAGATAAATCTGACGATTTGGAAGCTGTGTCTGGTCCAGAATGATGACGCTTTTTTCATCTTCAGAAAGCCTGATGTTTTCCGCATGTGTAACAGAATCTACTGCATTCATTCTTTCTTATTCCTCCTCTTATTTATGCTGACCGTAATGATTCAGTGCAAAGTCTCGCATATATTTCACATCATCGCTGTTCAATGTGACAGGTGTGCCAATGCATAATGCCCAATAATAGATTCTTGCCTGTGATTCCAGGACAGACGATGTCCTGAAGCATTCCTGCATGTTTCTGCCGACACACAGGGCACCGTGGTTTGCCAGCAGGCATGCCATGTTATTGCC
>SABF01000169.1 GCA_009929095.1 Erysipelotrichia bacterium | reverse complement strand
GAATATGCTTTATTGAGCCTTGAAACAGTATCGTCAGTCTCTTCCTGGCCAAGCGATTCAGCTTCAGCACTGCCTTCCGGTGCAAGCAATGCAAGATCGTTTTTCAGTTTTTCATATTTTGCCTGTTTCGCATCTACCACAGGTTCCAAAGAAGCTGCTGAAATCCTTTCCTGCTGAAGACGTCTGCTGATTTCATCTCGTTCGAAATTAGCACGTTCACTGTTCTTTCTTGCCAATTCGACTCTCGCCTGCTGTGCATCGATCTTCTGAAGGATTTCATCAGCTTCACGCTGTGCTGTTACAATCGTTGTATTATGTCTGAGTTTACCGCCGGTCATGGATCCGCCACGATGGATGACTTCACCATTCAGTGTGACGATCTTGAAGTTATGACCGGTTAAGGATGAGAGAATATTCCCATTCTCCATAGTGTCTACAACCATAACGTTGTTTAATAAAGAATTTACAACAGGCTGAAATTTATCGTCAAATGAAACAAATTCAGCAGCGGTTCCAAGATAGCCTGAAGTGCCCTTGGAAATGATTTCAGCATCTCTGGAAAGACTGTGAGGCTGACAGACAGTCAGCGGCAGGGAAGTAGCTCTACCGGAAAGATTGCGATTCAAAAAGCGTATAGCGTCTCTTGCGGATGATTCATCGGAAGTCACGATATTGTACATTGCTCCGCCTAGAGCTTCAGAAATAGCCTGCTCATAGCCTTCGTTCGCATGAATAACCTGGCCGAGGACACCAAGTATTCCGGCAAGCGCTGAATGGTTATCCATGATCGCCTTGACACCAGCCTGGCGTGATGTGCTGAATGGATCTTTCAGCAGATTCTCCAGATATGCTTTCTGATTCTGCAGACTTCTGAGTATGCCCTGAGCCTGTTCATATTCATTGCCAAGATCAAATAGATTCTGCGCAGTCTGATTCAATTTTTCACTATCAAGTTTGATTTGATTATTAATTGCTTCAAGACGCTGATGACGATCCTCAAATTCCTGTCTTGCTGCTTCCAGAAGATCTTTCGTTTCTTTTGCTTTCTGTTCACGATTACCGGTTTCAATAATGTACTTTCGACGCTCATCCATCTCTGTCTTGCGGGCTTCAAGTGCACCGATTTCATTGACGTTATTCATGAGATCTTCCTGAAGCTTGCTGATCTGACGATCAAGGTCAGAAGCGAGACGGCGTTCTTCCTCTATCTTGGTCTCACCAATCTGAATAGATGTTGAATACATTTGTGTCTTTGTTTCAATATCAAAAAGTGTCTTTGATGCGCTGTCTATCTGTGCATTGACACCATCAATATCATTAACCAGAACAGCTATTTCTATTTCTTCCAGACGTTTTTTCTTTTCTCTATAAATTTCAGCTTTGTGTGCCTGACGCTTTAGCGGTGATACCTGTTTTTCCAACTCTGCCAGAATATCGTTTGATCGATCCAGATTGTTTTTTGTGCGCTCCAGACGTGAAAGTGACTCAATCTTTCTCTTTTTATATTTTGCTACGCCGGCAGCTTCTTCAAAAATACCACGCCTATCCTGTGGTTTTGCTTCTGCAAAATTAATGACATTGCCCTGACTGATAATGCTTAAAGAGTCTTTGCCTAGACCGGTATCAAGGAATAGATCGACAACATCTTTCAATCTGACAGGATTACGATTGATCAGATACTGAGCATCTCCAGAATCGCGATAAAGACGTCGGGTTACTTCCAGCTCATCTTTATCACTGTTTAAAATATGATTTCCATTATCAAATACCAGTGTGACTTCAGCCATATTCAGCATACGACGATCAGCACTGCCAGAAAAAATGACATCGTTCATTTTCTCGCCGCGCATCTGCTTAGCACTCTGCTCTCCAAGTACCCATCGAACTGCATCGGCAATATTAGATTTCCCACAGCCATTCGGACCAACAACTCCTGTAATCGGATTATCAAAATTAATTACAGTTTTGTCTGCGAAAGACTTGAATCCTTGCATTTCTATCCGCTTTAAAAACATTCTTATCTCCTCAGATTCCTGACTAATTATACCGTAATCACCTGTATGATAAAAGAAAAACAGCGATCCTTGCCTGAAATCGCTGTTAAAAATCAAAATATGTGAGTCAGCTATCCTTTTCCTTTAAAAGCTGGATAATTTCTTCCAGAGCTTTTGTTTCATCACTTTTTACAGGTACAGCTGGCTTATCAGAAGGTTTATCATGTATGCGATTGATTGTCTTTACCATGAGAAATACACAGAATGACACAATAACAAATTTGATAATGCTCTGTATAAATGAACCGTAACAAAGATATGTATTTAGCGAAGGATCTCCTTTGTCCACAAGAAGTATTTTCAAACTGGAAAAATCTTCAGCACTGAATAAGGTAGATATCAGCGGTGTCAGGATATCATTAACCAGCGAGCTGACGACTGCGGTGAATGCAGCGCCGACCATCATGCCAACAGCAAGGTCAATGACATTTCCTTTTATTGCAAACTTTTTAAATTCATCGAAGAACTTCTTCATAGGCTTTCTCCTGTATTTCACATGCCTTCTGTTTCTGTTCATCCGTGAAGATAATGTAACTTCCATAAGCATAAGGGTTTTCTGACTGATATGGCTGCTGCTCCAGAACTTCCAATATTCTTCCAGCGCGTTTTAGAGGATATACATTTTGCTGCAGATCTCTCAGCTCATTGCCTATAACTTCCTCACCAATTCCATCTTTGATATACATCAATCTTCTTCGGCCAAAGACGAGTCGATAAGTATATGGAACAAAGTCATATACTTCTGAAAAACTATCCAGCATTCTGCTGATCTGATAATTGCTCAGTTCAGATGAGAGAATCACTCCGTCTATCCCCTTCTGCTTAAGCAGAAAAGCCAGTGCATAACTGTTGGAACAGTTGAAAGTCATGCCTGCGATAACATGATCTAAAGGATGATTGAGGCTGCCGATCTGACTGATCACACTATTCTGTAATAATGCATTGTCATTGTCTTCTTCATCAACTGCTGCCAAAAGTTTCTGTCCGTCAGTATCTGCTGGCTGTGCCTGAATATTCCACTGCTCAGGATATCTGATCTGTATGTCAGAATTTATCTCAGCAATCAGCTTTGGCATGCTAATCTCTGTGCGTGTTATCTGAGAAGGCTGATAGACTGTTTTGCCATTTCTGCTTTGACCGCCAGATCGGATTACTGATAGTTTTTCAAGCAACGTTCTTCTCGTGTCATTGATTGCGCTGACGGGAAGAAATACATCATCTGTCTCTATACCGGTAACAGTGATTTTATATGGCTGATCCTTTGCTTTGACAAGATTCTGAATCATTTTTTCATCAGTTAGCGGAGCTGATTTTGCCTGTTCGATAATAAACGTACTGTATGCTTCTGCAGTATTTCCTTCTGGATCTGTTGCTGTCAGATGCAAAGGAGAATTAATATGAGCATAAGCCTGTATTTCAATTGGAATTCTTCTTACTGTGTCTCGAATCTGATCATCAATTTTTTTTAGAAGAACAGCATCGGATGTTTTCTGCAGCGGCTGACCAGGCTTTGGAACAGGTTTGGAATGACAGTCCAGCCATACCTCATCTCCTGCTCCTGCTTGATTCACCAACAGTCCGTTTTTTTCAATACGAACAGCTGTAAGACCGGTATCGTACGGTTCATTCAGAATTCTCAGCCCATCATGCTGATACAGAGGCGCTTGCAGTTTTACAAGTACTCTGCCATGTGAATACTGTATTACTGTACCTATTCTTACGCCCTGATGATTAGGACGAAAATGTGACATGCGTTCTTTTGATGAGGAATGGAAGAGATGCCCGTTTGTAAAGCCGCGGTTGAACATCAGCAGCAGCTCCTGTTTTCTTTCTTCAGAAAGATGCCATTCCTGATTATTCTGCCAAGCATCTACTGCTTCTCGGAATGTTTTGGTAACAAGATAAACATATTCCGGGCGTTTCATTCTGCCTTCAATCTTTAGACTGCTGATTCCAGTATCCAGAAGTTCTGATATACGGTCCAACGTACTGAGATCTTTTGGGCTCAGCAGATA
>SABF01000168.1 GCA_009929095.1 Erysipelotrichia bacterium | reverse complement strand
CCTCTGGACTGTGACAGCAATTGAACCAGGAAGTCGAAAAACAGCAGTAGTGTCAGCAGTAACTGAGCCACTAATTTTATGGGAGCAGGAACAGGCTAAGCTGATAGCTCCTAAAATGGAAAAAATTAAAACTGAACGAGAAATAAATTCGAATCGAAAAGCTAAGTTGATTGCTGAAGCTTCGAAGATGCAAGATCATGTCGAGCGTGAAAAGATTATTCAAGCTATTAGCGATCTGGAAAAAGATAATCCGAAAGAGCTGATCTGTCCTGTACTCTGGACTGGTGATGTCACACCCGAGCGTCTTCAAAATCTGCTGAACGGAGATTCCAAATTGGCGTTCAGCAGCGTGGGACGTCTCTTCCGGATGGGCGACCGGGTCATGCAGACGACCAACAATTATGACAAAGGAGTGTTCAACGGGGACATGGGACGCATTCTGGCGATCCGTCATTCCGATTCCGAATTCGTGGTCCGCTATGATTCGAATGACGTCACCTATTCTTTCGACGACGCGGATCAGCTGACGCTCGCTTACGCCGTGACGATTCATAAATCCCAGGGCAGTGAATTCCCCGTCGTCATCGTCCCCATTCTGACACAGCATTATATGATGCTCCAGCGCAATCTGTTGTATACCGGGATGACCCGTGCCAAAAAATTGATGATTCTTGTCGGCTCCCGCAAGGCGGTTTCCATGGCGGTGCGGAATTCCGTCCGTGAACCGCGGCATACGCTTCTGGGGGAACGTCTTGCGGAGGTTTTTCAGACGAAAGGAATTTAATGAATCGAAATTTCGAAAGAGGGTTCACCCTTGCGGAACTATTAATTACGGTCGCAATTATCGGAGTGCTGGTTGCTGTCAGCATTCCCATTTTTAGCAGTCAGGGGAAAAAAGCAAAAGCTGCATCAGATACTGCTAATGTCCGTTCCGCAAAATCTGCCGCAATATCAGATTATATGCTAAAAGAACACACTGCCGAGGCAGTCGTTTACTACTATGACGCTGCCAAAGGGACTGTAACAGCCGATGCTGAAACCGCGAAGAGTATCATCGGATACGGAAAATCGAAAGAAGATATTGACGATCATGCCTCAGGAATTCCAAATGCAAATGGCAAGGCAGGGATTGTATCTGTAACAGTTCAAACCGATGGCACTTCAGTCTGCACATGGTATGGAAACGGATCAGATCAGTCTGATCCGGGAAATGATGCCGCGTGGGATCAGAACTACGACTATGCTTATACAGAATTTCAATCAGGAAAAATATATAAATATGGTGATATTGTTGAAAAAGGCGGCGTTCTGTATATGTGTGTAAATCCAGAGAATACTGACAATCCATATTTTGACCCGGGTCAATATAATGAGAGCAGTCTTATCACCTGGCGTGCAATCGGTTCCTCTGACAGAACAGCAGTCAAGTATTCAATCAATAATAGATACGCTGCAGGAACTCTCGTATCCTATAATGGAAAAACATATATGTTTACGCCTTCCTATAATGACCCCCAGTATTCCAATAATTATCCCGGCAGTTCAAACGAACAATGGACCGAAATCACAGAAGGCAGTACAGCAGTTAAGCCTCCGGCAGTGTCAGTCCCAAGTTCAGAGATCGAATTGCTGAATTCGGCATCATCTTGCAAAAAGGGACACTACTATGTAGAAAATGGCATTGTATACCAATATGGCGGCGCAGACGGAACAAAGTCAGAAATTGACTATCAATCAGTAGATGATAATACCTGGATACAGGTATCCGCAGTATATCTGAATCAAAATGCAAAATACAGCGCCGGAGATAAAATCTGGTATAAAGGAAGTTACTATACCGCAAAATCAACTTTTACCACGTATAGCGGCGGTCAATTTGAACCGGATTTCCATGGCACTGAGTATTGGGAAAAGGTGCTCCAATAAATAACCTGATCCTCATCCCCTGAGAGGCAATATATTCCATATCGCTGAATTGATCAGTTCGTCTGTGCTTTCAATAGATCACGTCAATTGTCTGCAGAAAACCACCTGGCATAGGATTACCCTGATGCTGCATCCGCCAGCTCGCATCTTCTGGCTTTTTCTGATCACGCGTTCATTTGCCTGGATGCCAAGACATATTAACTGACATCTGTTATTTCATCAGATACACAGTGTATGTAAGCCGAGAAGCATTTTATGCTCATCAGACATGCAATCGCGGATTTCCTGCAATATCGCAAAACATGCCCCTTTGATTGAGATGTTTTCGAAAATACCTGTTTCAATAGTATTATGAAGCTCAATAAAAGCAGAAGTATCAGATATTTTTTACTGATTCACTTCTGCTTGCCATTGATGCTCTATTGTTTTTCTTTGCGATAAACGATATAGCTTTACGTAACTGCTGCCTATCCGCCTAAATTGTAAAGAACAGCAGCTATTAGCTGTCCGACCGGGACAGTAGTCGTACCTTTACCTTCATCTCCATTGCGATATACAAAGGTCAGTAAAACTGATTTAGCAAAGGGTGCTTCATCTCCCTGATTTGAATCACGCTTGCCAAAGATTTGATCTGTGCCTAGATTACAAAACAAATTGAAGGGCAGACTATCACCCATACCGCTCCAATTGTCCCTTTTTTTGCTCAATATCGAAACGTTGCTGATACTGATAAATCCTATTCTGCCATTACGATATGCAACCTCAATACCATCCCCTTTAGATTCAGTATGCGATTCGAGATTGGCAGAAGTTGATTCGCTAAGTGCAATAGCCTGGGCCTGGCTGTATGCAGCTCTGATATTGGAAATTGATGTCGCATCTCTTGCCTTTTCGAGCTGCACACTGAAGATTGGAATACTCACAGCAACCAAAACCGCAATAATCGCCACAACAATTAAAAGCTCCGCCAAAGTAAAGCCTTTTTTCTCTTTCATCTTCCTCACCTTTCAATACTTCCCCATCTAGTATCTATGCTCAGTTGATTTAAAAATCGAATTAGATATAACTGCAGTAACTGATGTTAAGCTGGAAACAGCCGGCGCTTTCTTTTCAATACGAAGTAAACATAATCCTTGATGATCACATCCTTCTTACAGCGAGCTCATATTAGTATTTACGCTGAAGTCCTGCTATTCAACAAAGATACAATCCATTGCATAATCCCGATATTATATAAAACAAACTGCAAGAGTGAAACAGTTTATATCCCTACATATAGATTCAATCTGCATCCACTACTATAGTCGCACGAAATCGTCAAAATGTCTGCTACTTTTCAGAAATATCATCCAGTTCACCAATTTCTTAATTAATTCATCTGTTTCGTTTCGATATATGGTACATTTCCGCTCAGATTCTCCTAGTTCAAAGCACAGCCACGAATACTATGCTCTAGTATCCACTCAATCCGTGAAATGTGATTTTCCTCCCCAGTTCCACCACTTGAGCTGCTGGGCAGAATCAGTATGCACATTTATATAATTCTGATTGACACTGCAGATGCTCGCATAATACCCAAAGAATTATCCTGCACGATCTACGACACCGGCTTATCCAGCATCAGTACTATCTTTGGGCAGAAATTCAACGACTGAAATCTCCGGATTGTTAAACATTCTTGTAGTCATATGATAGAAACGCACCAGACCGCGATTAATGATCATCTGATTATTCCCAAGATTATGAATTCCTGATGTCTTCTGAGGAAACAGCCCCTGTTCCGGCGCAAAAATCCCCTGATTCAGAAAAGGAATGCGCCATTGACCGCCATGCGCATGACCGCATACGACAAGACTGCAGTCAATATCCCGATACAGATTTTCCCATTCCGGACGATGAGACAGCAGGATCCGACAGCCTGATGTATGAAACTGCCCGCTGACTTCTCTGGCATTAAACCAAGACATTTCTTTATAACAGGGAAGACTAAGTATTTCAAGTTTTGAACCATTCTTTTCAAATACTGCTGCATTATGTTCGGGAATCCTTACCCCGGTTCTGCGAATTGCATGAAGCAGATGCGGAAGATCATTGCGAAATTCCTCATGATTGCCAGTTGAATAAAACATCGGAATATCACTGAGACTCTGAAATAACTCCAGGGTATTGGCTTCCTGATGATCAATATCACACATATCTCCCGGCATCAGTATCAGATCTGGCC
>SABF01000167.1 GCA_009929095.1 Erysipelotrichia bacterium | reverse complement strand
AATTTATGCCTTATATTCACCCCGAACAGATTCTTAAACCGTGGAGCGGCTGATGACCATTCCTTACTCTGAAAACAGTATCGGCAATAACTTGCTGTGAAAAGCCTTCTGTCTGCAGTTCCTGCACCCGCATAATCAATAGTTTAGTCGTTTTTTCTTCAATCCCGCATCTTTTGGATTGTGAGCTACAGGCTGCTGGTTTCTAATTTTCACCATTTCATTTCCAAATTCTTGGCGAACGGCAGTGCGAGCTTTCTCATGTTCCAGAATGAAAATTTTATTTCCAAGCTGCTCACGCAAGCGGTCAATTGGGCTGTTAAATATAATGTGAATTCAAGTTTACGCTTAAAAGCAGCTTGCAGATGATCATAGGTCTTTTGAATCATTCTTTTCAGAAAAACGTCCGAATTCAATAACCGTCAAATTATTCTAGGAAAAATCAAACCCTTTATACAGATTGGCAGTGATGTGGCATGTTAGATATGGAAAATAATCTCCTGCATTTCTAACACAGGTGTGGTGTGGGACGAGTAAA
Organism: Erysipelotrichia bacterium; assembly: GCA_009929095.1. Lineage (GTDB taxonomy): Bacteria > Bacillota_I > Bacilli_A > Erysipelotrichales > Erysipelotrichaceae > Bulleidia. Next base: position 3,618 of record SABF01000167.1, on the reverse strand, counting down.
TTCTATATAATACTTTGGATAAACAAAGCAAATACAAAGAGGATAACAGAATGACATTTGTTTCTATTAGCACGGCTCTTCTGATTTTGATGATTGTGATACAAGAACTAAAATATTGGAAATCAGTAAAAATTATAACTATCAAATCTAAAAGTGAAATAATGGTCATGGCAGTATCTATAATTTCTATCACCGCAATGATGCTTATACTGGCAAAAACTCCGGTTCATTATTTTATTGGATGTTTGGGCATTTTATTTTTCGCTGCTGATATTCAAAAGCAGGGAATTTCCGCAAAGGGGATAATGATTGTAGCACGAGGCAAGCAATTGTATCAGTGGCATGAAATTGATCATGCGGAGATTGTGCTTTCTAAGCAGCTAAAAATTTGTTTCTTTAGCAAATCGAATTCTAAAATTGCAACTCAGCTTTACCCCTGTTCAATGCAGGATAAGATTGTCAGAATATTTAACGAAAATACGCTGCCCTTTCAAACAGCAAATATGTAATGGTATTATTTCGCATCATAATTATGTTTATCATTGAGATTATGAGCATTGAACCCGGCATCATGAAAAGGCACGTCCTTCCGATGGTAATTGAATAATTTCCGCAAGCAAACCCCCACAAACTTTTGCAGTTTATGGGGGCTTTAGATATAAATGAATTCTTTCGTTACAATTTCACCGGCTATCATCTGTGCCTGTGTTCGTCGCTGGATACGCTTTAAGTGTCCTCAATGACCATGGGCGGGTTTCTAACCATGCCGGCCCGTTTCTTGCTCAGACTGTTTGGCTGTCACGCGAAACAATTCTGATTTTCGTAAACATCCTTATTGGAGAGGAGCTAATGCAGTATTATTTCTTCTTTTGATTCAATATCAGACTTACTGATCAACCTCAATGAGGCCATACTGACCATCTTTGCGCTGATAAACCACGGATACTTTTTTAGACTCTTCATCAGTATAGATGTAGAATTCATGACCGCTCAATTCCATCTGCATAATTGCCTCATCAAGATCCAGTTCATCGGCATGAATACTCTTGGTCTTTACTGGAATATCCTTTTCTACAGTGACATCTTTCTCAGTTTCTTCAATAAATGTTTCCGCAAGAGATTCCTTATGACGACGGCTCAGACGTGTTTTCTGTCGGCGCACCTGATCCTCAAGTTTATCAACTGCAAGATCAATCGCCGCGTACAGATCATTATTCATCACTTCAGTACGCAGAATGCCTACTTTGGTGGGGATGGTTACTTCCACTTTCTGGGAATTCGGATAGACACGGGTGACAACCCTGGCAGTGACATTCGGATCAATCAGAATATACTTATCCAGCCCGGACAGTTTCTTCTCAATCTGATTTCTCATTGCCTCTGTTACTGTTACATTCTTTCCGACAATTTCAAACTTCATATTCTGTTCCTCGCTTTCTGTTATTTCAGATACAGTTTTCTGCATCTTGATGCCCGATTTGAGATATCCAAAAAGCACGCCGCAAAGCGCACCCTGATTATTTGATTTTCATAGTTCTACACCTTTTGCTGATTCAACTGACATGCAGACTCTCATCGGTATGCCTCTGTGCTTTCTTTCTGTTTAAATTATATCATCTACCTGAAACAATCAACATACGGAAGAGACACATTTCACATATTGTTCAGATAAGGCTATTGTTCCATGCCAGACTCCTGTATTCTTACCCAGTTCATGAATTTTGAGCCGACTATGGTCATACTCCAGGCAGAAAGCGGAATCAGATACAGGTAATAAATTAATAAGTACTGTGACTTAGCTTCATAAATTGCATGGTACAGAAAACCGCCAAAGAGAATCAGCGGCAGAATCAAATATGCTGCTTCTGCAGAAAACTCCGCTTCAGTCACTCCCTGCTTGCGTTTCTTTCTATACCTTATGTACAGAGCAAGCATGCCAAGACCGCCAAAGAAATATCTTCCATCCGCAGATACATCCATCCATTCCTGCAGTAACACTCTGGTACCGCCATAATATATCTCGTTAGCTAAATCAGTAATCTCTGCTCCATGTCTGCGAACTTCACTTAGCCAAAAGCATTCATAAGTCGGCTCTTCCCACTCTGATGTGATCTTCTTTGCATAAAATGATAATGCATACAAAGGATCTCTGCGAAATAATGACAGACGTTCCTGTATGATAGTTTCCGCCGCGGTTTCAGTTTCTCCAATGGTAGCATCCTGAATTAAACTGGTATTAGACAGCGGCGGTATCTCGCTGTACCAGCCAGGTGCCCGCGTACTGACATTCATTCCGATGGCGAGCCATACTCTGGAAGAAAGACCGTTTCCGAAAGCAACTCCGCTAATCTGTTCATAATACTTTTGGATGCCTCGCTGACTGCACCACGGCAGAAGCAATGACAATCCTGCCGCAATCATAATCTTCGGATTTCTGCTTTGCAGCATCACCAGTAACAGCACGATGCAGAAGGCAATTGCAGTTATCCATGCATTCGCCTTCATGACAACCGACATGCTAAGCAATAAAAGACAGAAAATCATTCCCTTTCTTATCTTCAGCCAGCGGATCAGAAAAAAGATGGACCAGACTGAGCAGGCAAACGAACACAGATTGCCGTATACAAACGTGCAGAAAAAAATTGCCTGAACCGAAAACAAAGAGAGTATCACACTCAGGAACAATGCTTTTCTGCTCTTTGAAGTCAGCTGCCAGACAATCATGTAAAGACCGCAGTATGCAATCAGCAGTGCGGTTACATTTACCAGCTGCGGACCAATATAGCTTCCGGAGGGAAACAGCAGCAGAATCATTTCCAGCAATGCAACTGTCCCCAGCTGATATGGATGCATCACAAGGTAATAATTATAAATATCCTGACTGAGGATGGAAGTATTGCCACTGGCAAGTTCTGAAGCAATCATATATACCTTGGCAGAATCAGTGCTTGGTACAGATACAACATCCAGTACCCAAAGATATCCGCACAGTCCAATTATTCCCAGTACACAGGGAATCAGAATATAAAATCTGATCTTCTTCTCATATCCGGGCATTCTGACTTCCAAGAGCAGATATAGCGCAGTAAACATGATCAGAAAACCAATATTCAGAAGAACATAATCATTTCCGGAGATCAGATGTTCAAGGATCAGATGTCTGGATGGATCAAAGGTCCAGGTGACAGACAATCCGCAGACACCAAGTGCGATGAAAACAACTGACGTCACCAGCATGATTGTTTCCATGATTCTAAAACACACTTCAGTATGTTTGCTGTTTGCTCTTTTCAGTTCTGACAAACTCATTCCTGCCATTCTTCAGGGGAAGATCATTCGCAGAACGATTGCTTGCCCTTGTATTATTTTACTGCAATTCTCCCATCCGCGATATCCTGCAGCCAGTGATAAACCACAATCATGGCATAGGAGTCCATACCGCAGTATGCTTTCAGTTCTTCCACGATTGCACTGGATTCTTCATCATTCTGGTCTTCACGGTCCAGATGACGCCACTGAAATACTGCATCCATGCCCTTGCGAATATCCAGATTCTGATAGCCTGGATCATCCATCATTGACATGATCTGCTTCAGTGTCCAGCAGCCGTTCATGCGA
>SABF01000166.1 GCA_009929095.1 Erysipelotrichia bacterium | reverse complement strand
GTCCCTTTGCATGGGGAAAGAATGCAGAAGATGCAGTGCATAATGCAGTAGTTCTTGAAGAAGTGGCAAAGATGGCCGCACGAACAGAAATGATAAATTCTGAAGTAAAGCCGGCACCGCAGATACTTCAGGATAAGCACTATTCCAGAAAACATGGACCAGATGCGTACTATGGCCAGAAATAGACAATATCGTTTGGGCATGTATGAAAAGTTCATGCCGGATACTCTGAGCATGAAAGAGAAACTTGCGTTCTGCAGACAGGCGGGATTCGACTGGCTTGAAATCAGTATCGATGAATCAGACGCCAGACTTTCCAGATTGGACTGGAACGTGCAGGAAATCAATCAGCTGCGAAGGGACATGGAAGAAACGGGAACTAAGATTTCCACTATGTGCCTGAGCGGGCATCGCAAGTATCCGCTTGGATCTCCAGATGCTTCAACAGAGATAAGAAGTTTGGAAATCATGATGAAGGCAATTGAATTTGCGGATGCGCTAGGTATCCGTATCATTCAGCTTGCTGGATATGATGTTTACTATACAGCGGGGAATGAAGATACCAGAAACAGATTCCTTCGGAATTTGAAGAAAGCATCAATCATGGCAGCTCAAAAAGGAGTGCTTCTGGGATTTGAGACAATGGAAACTCCCTTTATGGATACGGTGGAAAAGGCCATGAAGTATGTTTCTGAAGTTGACAGTCCATATCTGCAGATTTATCCGGATATTGGAAACCTGACAAATGCATCTTTGATTTATGGGAAAAGCGTACTTGAAGATCTCGATGCAGGCAAAGGGCATGTAATCGCAGCGCATCTGAAGGAAACTGTTCCCGGGAAATACAGAGAAATCCCTTTCGGCACCGGACATACACAGTTTGTTGACGATATCAGGAAGCTAAAATCGTTTGGTGTTAGAATGTATACGGGTGAATTCTGGTATGTAGGTCAGCCGGACTGGCAGAACACCTGTACAGAAGCAGCAGCGTTTTTGAGATTCAGACTAGATGCAGCATTTCAGGAGGGAATAGATGCAGAATGAAGAATTGAAACACCATGCGGCAAATATCAGGAAAAACATCATCAGAGAAGTATATAATGCACAGTCAGGACATCCGGGCGGATCATTAGGAGCAGCGGATATCCTGACGATTCTATACTTTGAAATCATGGACATTAATCCGGACAATGCTTCTGGGATAGACCGGGACAGATTTGTTCTTTCGAAAGGACATGCTTCTCCGCTTCTGTATGCAGTATTGGCTGAAAAGGGAATTATCCCGGAAGAATCACTGCTGACATATCGAAAGATCAATTCAAAGCTGCAGGGTCATCCCAATATGAACTATCTGCCAGGCATTGACATGAGCACAGGTTCTCTTGGTCAGGGACTGGCTGCGGCAGATGGCATGGCAATTGCCAATGTCCTGTCAGGCAATGATCATCGTATCTATGTGCTGCTAGGCGATGGCGAATGTGAAGAAGGAGAAATCTGGGAAGCTGCAATGGCTGCCAATCATTTCAAGCATGACAATCTATGTGCCATTCTTGACTTGAATGGCCTGCAGATTGACGGAAAAACGGAAGATGTCATCGGACCGAATCCGTTGGATGAGAAGTTTGCGGCATTTGGCTGGCATGTGGTATATGCGGACGGGCATGACTTTGATCAGCTACGTGCGGCTTTTGCAGAAGCAGAGAACACAAAAGGAAAGCCAACCGTGATCATTGCCCGTACAGTAAAGGGCAAAGGTGTCTCATACATGGAAAACATTGCTGGCTGGCATGGCAAAGCGCCGAACGAAGCAGAAATGAAACAGGCTCTGTCAGAACTGGAGGAAAAGTAAGATGCCCATCGCAACAAGAGAAGCATATGGTTTGGAATTGGCAGAACTGGTAAAGAAAAATCCAAAAGTTGTTGTTCTGGATGCGGATCTTGCCGGATCAACAAAAACCATACTGGCAAAAAAGGCAGTGCCGGAACGTTTCTTTGACCTAGGAATTGCTGAAGCAGATATGATAGGGCATGCGGCAGGGCTGGCAGCCAGCGGATATATTCCGTTTGCGTCCTCATTTTCAATGTTCTGCACGGGCAGAGCATGGGAACAGATCAGAAACAGCGTTGCATATCCGCATCTGAATGTGAAGATAGTTGGAACTCACAGCGGCATTGCGGTAGGAGAAGACGGAGTATCCCACCAGGCAATTGAAGATATTGCACTGATGAGAGCGATTCCAGGGATGGAAGTATATGTGCCCTGTGACGGAGCGGAAACCAGAGCAGTGATCAGATATGTGGCTGAAACAGAAAACCCCTGCTATGTTCGTCTTGGAAGAAGCAGCGTCGAAGATGTCTATCCAAATGATATGGAATTTGATTTCTCACGTATTCATGTATTGAATCGTGGAAAGGATGTTGCGATTTTTGCGTGCGGTCTGGAAGTTCAAGAGACACTGAAAGCTGTAAAAAGACTTCAGGCAGAAGGAATCAATCCGACAGTGGTGGATGTATGTTCTATCAAACCGCTGGACGAAAAAGGAATCCTTGAGATTCTGGAGACACACGAAAGAATCATTACAGCAGAAGAACATAATATTATCGGCGGACTGGGTGATGCAGTATCAGCGGTGTCAGTGAAATATATGCCAAGGAAAATCAAAAAGATTGGACTCCAGGACCGATTTGCAGAGAGCGGTCCATTCGATGAACTGCTGGCAAAGTACAATCTGACAGAAGAGGCAATTTATCACGCTGTTAAGGAATAAAAATATCAGACTCGCTGTATGTGACTGCGATGGAACAATTCTGGATGATTCCAAGAAAATTGATTCCGGTCTTTATGATGTGAAGAAAAGACTTGAGAAACACGGAATCGGACTGACCCTGGCATCAGGAAGAAATATTTACCTGATGAAGGATATCCTGGCATCCCTTGAAATTGCGCTTCCATTTATTACAGACAATGGCGGGAATCTCTATCAGAACCAGCAGCGCCTGATTAATAATGTACTGCCTGATCAGCGTACAAAAGAAGTGTCTTCTTTCCTTTATGCAAGGCAGATACCATTCATGGTTTATACAGACCGTGCAGTCTATACCAATTGTCTTACAGAACCTCTGGAAATCTTTGCGAATCGTCTGAAGAATAAAATGGCAGTGCTTCAGTATCGCGATGATCATAATTACAGCGAGGAGCCATCATTTAAAATCACAGTTGATTCTGCTGGACTCAATCAGTTTCAGAAGACGATAGAATCCTTTGATCTTTTGTTTCCCGATGTGTGTTTTCATCAATCCGAAGGAGCGCTGTATACTATCACATCATTGCTGGCTAACAAAGGCAGTGCACTTCAGCAGCTCACTGAAATTCTCCGGATTCCTCTGGATGAAGTGATTGTGTTTGGAGATAATCACAATGATATTTCGATGTTTAAGACGGCAGGATGCTGCGTTGCTGTAAAGAATGCGGAACCGGATGCACTTGCAGAAGCAGATGATATCTGTGAATCAAACAATCAGAATGGAGTCAGCAGGTATCTTCAGAATTATTTGGAATCAAAGGCTTCACAGGAACAATGATAATCAGATTTGTTCATCAGAAAGAAGGCGCTGCCGCTGAAAAGACAGTGCTTTCTTTTCTTTATACAACACGGATAGTCTGGATCACTGCAGAAACAGGCGATTGACTGAAACCGGTATTATCATTAATGGATAAGATACGCGGAGGACAATTTAAGATTATTGATAATCACATTGGAAAACACAGGAGCTGTTTTGATACTTCAGGTAAGCAGAGTCTTGGATTGAAGCATCTCATCTCCAATAATTACAGGGCTGTGTTCGGAGTATTGGAAATGAATCTGTTGTACAATGTGTTGGAAGCAATACACGTTGAGATGAAAGAGAAGGGAATTTGTTACATATGGAGATCTATAATTTTGGCTCGTTGAATATTGATCATGTTTATACAGTTGATCACTTTGTCAGCCCTGGAGAGACATTGTCATCATCGGAGTATCATATCTATTGCGGTGGAAAAGGATTGAATCAATCCATTGCGGCATCCAGAGCAGGCGGTTCCGTTCATCATGTCGGAGTATATGGCTATGGCGGTGAAATGCTTATGGATTGTCTTCGTCAAAGCGGAGTGCAGACAGAAC
>SABF01000165.1 GCA_009929095.1 Erysipelotrichia bacterium | reverse complement strand
ACTTATATGAGAACGGACTCTACCCGTCTTTCCAATGTTTATATGCAGGCAGCACACGAAAAGATCGAGGCAGAGTATGGCAAGGATTATCTTGGCTTCTATCATGTCAAGAATGATGCCAATGCCCAGGATGCCCATGAAGCCATTCGTCCAACCAGCGTTGCCAATGATCCGGAACGGATTAAGGAACATCTGACCAACGAACAGTATCGTCTTTACAAGCTCATCTATGCACGAGCCATGGCATCTCAGATGGCTTCGGCAAAATTCTCCGGGGAATCTATTGTGCTGAGCAGAAATGGTCATGACTTCAATGCGACCGGCTCCCGCATGACATTTGATGGCTGGCTGAAGATATATGGGGATTACTATGCAAGCAAGGATACGATCCTGCCGGTGCTAGCTGAAGGGGAAGAACTGTCTGCGAAAGAGATCAAGCCGAACCAGCACTTCACTGAACCCCCTGCAAGATATACAGAAGCAAAACTGATTCACGAGATGGAAGAAGATGGCATTGGACGTCCTTCCACCTATGCCATGATTATTGATACGATTCAGCAGCGCGGCTATGTATTGCTGAAGCCTTCCACTGAGAAATCCAAGACAAAAGTCTTCTTTCCTACCGAGCAGGGCACTCTGACGGTGGATAAGCTGGATGAATATTTTTCCAGCATTATCAATACCAGATATACTGCCGACATGGAAAATGAACTGGATAAAATCGCTGACGGCAATGCAGATGAGGTTAAGACACTAACAGAGTTCTGGAAGCAGTTTACGCCGCTTCTTGATGAAGCTTATGAGAAAATGGAGAAGATCCAGCCGACCAAAGTCGGAGAACAGTGTCCGGAATGCGGCGGTGATCTTGTTTATCGCAATGGGCGTTTTGGTAAATTCATCTCCTGTTCAAATTTCCCGAAGTGCCGCTATACCAGACAGCTTGACGGCAAGGAAAAGGAAAAGCCGGAACCAACTGGTAAAATGTGCCCGAAGTGCGGGCATGAGCTTCTGAAGCGCAAGAGTCGTTTCAATACTTACTTCCTCGGATGCTCAAATTTCCCGAAGTGCCATTACATGGAGAATCTTGAAGGTGTTGAGATTATTTCCAAACGGGATCGTTATGCAAAGGCCAAGGCCGAAGCTGCCGCTCAAAAAGAAGGAACTGCTTCCGAGACAGAAAAGGCAAAACCAGCAAAGAAGACTGCATCAAAGAAGACTGCAGCAAAGAAGACGTCATCAAAGAAGACGTCATCAAAGAAGACTGTCGCAAAGAAAAGCACTGTAAAAAAAACTTCAGCAAAAAAGAAAGCAGCTGAATAAGTTATGGGGCTGCACGCAACCATCATCGGGGCCGGCCTGGCTGGTTCTGAGGCGGCTTTTCAGCTTTCACGCCGTGGCATTAGTGTCACTCTGATTGAAATGAAACCGGATCGTAAAACTCCGGCCCATTCGGAAAATACCTTTGCTGAACTGGTATGCTCTAATTCTCTGCGTTCTGATGCACTGACCAATGCGGTTGGACTTTTAAAGCAGGAGATGCGCATGATCGGGTCTTTGATCATGGAAAAGGCAGATCAGAATAAAGTCCCAGCCGGCAGTGCGCTGGCAGTGGATCGTGAAAAATTCAGCCGTGATGTAACAGAAGCACTGCAAAATGATCCGAATATCACAATTGTACGGCAGGAAGTGTCATCTATTCCGGATGGACCGTGCATTATCGCAACCGGCCCGCTTACCAGTGATGCACTGATGACACCGATTAGGGAACTGCTGCAGGATGATTCCTGCTATTTCTACGATGCTGCAGCACCGATTGTCACTGCTGAGTCAATTGATATGACAAAGGCATACAGGAAATCACGCTATGACAAGGGCAGTGCTGATTACATCAACTGTCCTATGAACCGGGAAGAGTTTGAGAAATTCTATCAGGCAGTAATTACTGCAGAAACTGTTGGAATCCGTGAATTTGAGAAGGAAGTTTATTTTGAGGGATGCATGCCTTTTGAAATTATGGCCAAACGGGGCAGAGATACGCTTCTGTTCGGTCCTATGAAACCGGTAGGTCTTGGACTGGAAGGCGCAAAACCGTATGCTGTAGTGCAGCTGCGTCAGGATAATGCTGAAGCCAGTCTTTATAATATTGTTGGATTCCAGACGCATCTGACCTGGCCGGCACAGAAGGAAGTATTGCACATGATTCCAGGTCTTGAGCATGCAGAATTTGTGCGCTACGGCGTCATGCATCGTAATACCTATATCAATTCACCGGAGTGTCTTCTGGAGACCTTTCAGTGCCGTCGGAAGCCAGAACTATTTTTTGCCGGACAGATGACTGGGGTAGAAGGATATATTGAGAGTGCTGCCAGCGGTATGATTGCCGGAATCAATATGGCACACATGCTGAAGTCTGAACCGCTGGTCACGGTCGGACCGGAAACGATGATCGGTGCTATGCCGCACTATATCACCCACGCAGATCCAAAACATTTTCAGCCTATGAATGCGAATTTTGGAATCTTTCATCTGAATGCCTATGTGAAAAAGAAAGATCGCAAGGAAGCTTATTCCATGCAGTCTCTTCCGCTAGTGGAGCAGATGATGAAAGAAGGAAAATTATAGCTGCTCACTGTTGTAGAATAGCAGTATGAAATTTGATGCGGTGAAAACAGAAGCGATGTTTGAATCCTATTTGGATGGTTTTCTGCAGCATATGAAGATGGCGCGCACTGGATCCGGTGATACACAGGATGCATATCGTAGAGATGTGCAGCGTTTTATAGATTATCTTCTGGATCAGAAGATTGAAAGCCCCGAAGAAGTAACAATGGCTGATATGAGCAGCTATGTCACCATGCTGCGATCAGGAGATATCGGCGGCAGAGCACTTTCCAATGCCAGCTATTCCCGAAATCTTTCTTCACTGCGTTCATTTTATCGCTATCTGAATAAATACGAGGGAATAAAAAATAATCCAGTCAGAGTATTCAAAGGTGCTTCTGGTAAGCGAAAGCTGCCGGAGTTTCTGACTTTTGATCAAATGGAACAGCTGCTGAACAGTTTTGATCTGACTGACCCAAGGCAGATACGAGATCGCTGTATCGTTGAGGTTATGTATGCCTGTGGACTGCGTGTATCTGAGTGCGCCGGACTTCGGACTGCCAGTATTAATCTGGAAGAGCGGTTTCTGACTGTTGTCGGAAAAGAGTCTAAAGAGCGAATGATTCCTTTTTATCCGCGATGCGGTCAGCTGATTCAGATTTATCTGAAGGAGATCAGGCCTTTCTATATGAATGATACGGATCATGGAATCCTGTTTGTCAATCAGAAGGGAGCTCCGATTACAGCAAGGGCAATCCAGATAATGGTGGACAGACAGTCCGTTGCGGCCGGTCTGTCCATGCATGTTCATCCGCATATGATCCGTCATTCCTTTGCCACTCACATGCTGGATAATGGCGCCGATCTTCGCATTGTTCAGGAACTGCTTGGTCACGAGAGTCTTTCAACGACGCAGATTTATACCCATGTGACATCAGATCGACTGAAAAAAGTAGTCAGTGAAGCTCATCCGCATGCCAGAACGGCGCACTGAACTATTTCGGTATCAGAATTTTCGGAATTGTCAGGAGCACGGCTGAGAGCAGTATCAGCCAGCTTCCTGGTACCAATACTGGATCGCTGCTGTGAGCAGTCAAAAGAAATATCAGACTGCCGAGTGCGAAAATGAGATACAGTATTACGTAGTTCCACTCCGGAAGATGAATGTGATGTTTTCTGCTCATGACTTAACATTAGCATAGCCATTATCTTTCCATGCATAAATCAAGCCAGGGAGAATAAGCCATGACGGCAAAAAAACTGCTCAGCACTTATACCAGAAAACAGTCAGGAAAATTAGTCCTGCTCTTTTTCAGTACGTGTATGTTTGCTTTGCTAGGACTTGCAACACCGCTCATCTTTTCCTTCTTTATTGATCAGGTCATCAATCTTGAACCGATGACCAGTTCATTTGAGGCTGGTTTTGCGTCTATGCTTGGCGGAGTTGACTATCTGAGAAATAATATCTGGGTTGGAGCACTGGTGGTCATTGCTGTAAACCTTGTGATGTGTCTGTTTGTGTTCCTCAGAGGATATCTCAACAGTGTGATATCTGAGAATATTGT
>SABF01000164.1 GCA_009929095.1 Erysipelotrichia bacterium | reverse complement strand
GAATAGATCCTGATTCCTGACTCATGCCGATTGCAATGGAAATAATAATCGGAGTCAGAAGAGCCTGAATCAACGAATCACCCAGACCTGCCAGAGGACCTGCCAGTGCCTGCTTGACTGACTGAATCAGAGTATTCGGAATCTCATCATTCTCTGCACGTTCAATTTCCATGCCAAGAACAGCTCCGTAGATTACAGCACCAAGACCCTGCTGAGTATTGAAGAACACTGCATGGTTCTTAGCTAGTTCTTTCTGCTTCGCAGCATCGCCGGGATAAATATCATCGGCAACCCTGCAGACCATTGCAGTCATAGAACATCCAAGCATTCTTTCTCTGGTGAAGTTCATAGGAATTGACCAGTTATATGCCCAGAATGCTTTATTGATAAATTTCCTGTCACTCTTCAATGCTTCAATTCTTGCTGAATTTTCTACTTCTGTCATGATCAGTCATCCTCCTCTTTTGCCAAAACACTGCTTCCTTTATCCGGGGTAAACTGGAAGATCATATACGCAATCAAGCATGCGAATGCTGTAATCGCAATTGTGTTCCAGCCAAGAGAAGCTGACATAACGAATCCAACGATAAAGTAGATCCATTGCCAATTATTATGAATTAGTGTAACCATCAGAATCATAAAGCCAATTGCAGGCAACAGACTGACGAATATTTTCATGATTGCTGATACTGCCGGCGGAAGCATAGCAACGATGGAATTGACGACTCCGCCACCAGCGAGACAGAACAGCGGAACAATAACCATGCAAATTGCAACTGTCCAGATATGTCCAAGCCATGGATACCACCAAGCTTTATGAATCTGTCCTTTTTCAATCAATGCATCCTGTCTGTGCAGGAAAGCAATCTTGAACATATTGCCGAATTCTTTGATGACTGTAGCTACTGCCGCAAAAGCCAGACAGATGGTAAGGCATGTAGTTGCATCGCCGTTTGTTGTCAAAGTCAGCGGCAGTGCAAACCATACGGCCATGCTGATGTCCGGCAGTGTTGTTACGCCGCCAATGGACATCTGTCCAATATAAGCAGACTGAAGGACGCAGCCAATGATCAGTGCATCCTTTACATTGCCCATAATGAGTCCAATGATTCCGCAGGCGATCAGCGGTTTTGCCATAATATTCATACTGATCCATCCAAGAGGAAATGCGCCGGTTGAGATAAGTGTACAGAAGACACCTAGAAGTATTGCCTGAATAACTGATATTTGCATATATATAACCCCTTCCCTATTTTTTAGAATTATGCAAAGTAGTTCGTTTTACTTATATTTGTCTTTTACATCTTTCCAATAGCAGCTGCTGCCCTGCATGCCAGGATACAGCCGAAAGTGGATATTCACCCCCAAAGAATCTAATTTCTTTATTGCTTCCATCTGTTCATGATCAATCCAAATATCAAGAGCCACCTGCACTGAATCATCTTCATGCGGAATATTCGCGACGTTCAGTTCTTTAGGCATTTCCGGAAATGCCTCATAAACCTTTACAAAGGTAGATGGTCTGCGAGCAAGGATTAATGTTTTCTTGCTATTCAGAAATGCTTTTTCGATATAAACCTTTGCATCTTCAAATGTTGATACAGTTGCTCTTACACCCTGCGGTGCTGCCATTTCAAATATTCTCTTCAGTGCTGGATTGCCTGCTGTATTGTCATCAATAGCTACTACTCGATCGATTCCATACATTGGGATAATCTTTGTCTGCACCTGGCCGTGTATCAGTCGATCATCAGACCGCAAAAACTCTATCATTGGAGTCCCCCTTCTCAACTGTCCTGAATAAAATCACAGTTGAATTAACATCTGGCCTAATAGTAGGACAGTATGAAAGCGCTTAAATTTCAAAAAATGAACTGAGATTAGAACAGTTTATGAAAACTATTGATGATTCCTGAACCCTAGATTGTATCTATATAACAATGGGAGGCACTTATCATGAACACACCATCAGCATCAATTGCTTATGCAGACAGAGAAAGCATTCACGTCAAGGGCAAGCCATCTGCCGTTTTATTCAGTAAGTCTTACCTGATGATTTTCATTACAATGATAATCGGAATCCTTCTGGTATGCACCGGAGTATTGTTCGGAGTGATATTGGGTATTCTACTTGTGATTGGTGCATCTGCTGCACTGCTCCTATTTAAGCAGAATGTCATTATGGAAGTTTATGAAAAGGAACTCCTCTTATATGATCCTGCCAATCCTTCTAAAGCCGCAGCCATCTCTATACAGGATATTCACCTGTGGAATATGGAACCCGATTCATCACTTGTCATTTCAACAAACACCAATGGCTTGTTCCGACAGAGATATCCTCGTAGCTATAGGATTTATGAAATACTCAGTCAATATATGCCTGACCGGAAAAAGCCGACTGATCTTGATCAGTTCGACAAAAGGAAAAGATAATCCTTCATTCATCTGCATTTCATAATCTGCACTTATAACACTGCATAAAATGGACAGGATGCTTTTTCATTTCGTTTTATCATTAAGTCATCTTAATATAAGACACCTTATGGAGTGAGTCTATGCAGAATATAGATTTGGAATTATTGCATTCAATGAATCATGCCGGCAGCCTATACAGGCGGCTGCATCATCAGATAGCAGAAAGCGACGGGCGCCTGGAAGGAGAAGACTTCTCCGGTTATGGACGCCTGCTTCATACCTTGATCAAGAAAGGCGATATGACACAGAAGCAGCTGGCTGAAGCGCTGGAAATCAGACCGCAGTCTCTTACCTCCGCTCTGAAAAAACTGGAGGAAAAGGGATTTATCACACGGACTCATAATCAGAATGATCGCCGCATGCAAACTGTGCATCTGTGTGAACAAGGGAAAAACACAGGACTTCTGCTGCACAGTATGCGTGAAAAAACAGCCAAGATCTATTTCTCATGTCTTAACGCAGATGAGAAGTGCCAACTGCTGTCACTGCTGAACAAAGTAATGGAGAGCACGAATGTCTGCCATTAGTTATCTGACCAGAAGAATTAATTCGAAACAGGCAGTTATGTTTCTGAATGCTATTCTTCTCATTGCCTGTCAGGTATGGTTCAGTTTGAAGATTCCCGATTATATGGAGACGATTACAATTCTTGTAAAAACTCTAGGGAGTTCGATTGAAATGATCTGGCAGTGCGGTGGAATGATGCTCCTGTTTGCCGGAGCAAGCGTGGCGTCAGCTATTGCAGCACGCTGGTTTTCCATGCATTTAGCAGCATCGTTCTGCAGAGATCTCAGAGCTGAGATATACGACAAGGTTGAATCATATTCCATGAAGGAAATAGATTCATTTTCCACTGCATCACTGATAACACGTTCTACAAATGATGTTACTCAAATTCAAAGTTTTATGGCAAGAGGAATGCAGCATATGATCAAGGCTCCATTTATGGTTGTATGGGCTCTTGTGAAGATTTCCAACAGACATTGGGAGTGGACTGCACTGACAGTATTATCCATTGTCATCATGTGCTTCATTGTAGTCTTCATGATGATCTATGCACATCCTCGGCTTAGAAGAAGACAGAGCTATATTGATGACTTAAGCCGTGATCTGCGTGAAAATCTGACTGGCATCCGGGTTATACGCGCATATAATGCTGATCACTATCAAGAACAGAAATTTGATCAGGCCAATCAGATACTGACAGTCAATGAGCGGAAGGCACATCATGCAATGGGGTTGATGAGACCTTCTATTAAGTTCATCAACAATGCACTGATGGTAGGTATCTATCTTATTGGAGGAATGCTGATTTCCTGTTCAGGCAGCAATGATCAGCTTCTGATCTTTTCTGATATGGTAGTTTATTCTTCATATGCCGCCATACTGATTCAGGCTTTCATGGATATGAACATGGCATTCAATCAGTATCCAAGAGCTGCTGTATCAGCTGAACGAATTGCAGCCGTACTGAAAATGAACTCAGATACAGTGGATGGAAACAGCACTGATATTCCAAAAGACAGAATCGGATTCCTGGAATTCAGACACGTTTCTTTCCGCTATCCAGGTGCCAGAGAAGATGCTTTATCCGACATAAGTTTTACTGCTGAGCCTGGTAAAACCACGGCAATCATCGGATCAACAGGTTCAGGTAAAACCAGTCTCATTAATCTGATACCACGTCTTTATGACCCGCAGTCCGGCATGATACTGATC
>SABF01000163.1 GCA_009929095.1 Erysipelotrichia bacterium | reverse complement strand
CTTCTTGAATATTCAAGAATCATTTTAGCGGAAGCGTGTCCCATTTTATCTAGAGCGGAACAGTATTCAAAAGAAATTCCGGAAACCAAAGTTTTAGTTGTTAAGGATGAAAATGGAAATGATATCGTTGAATATATAGTGGATAAAGATTTTTTTGAAAAGAAAGACTTCCATATCAGAGTTTATGTAATGTAGCATAACAGTAACAGAAAGAATTATGTCTCAATTCTCGAACATACTTCACTGATAACAAAGAGTTTGCTGATGAGTTTGCCGGAAAGAATGGCAGAATATACAATGAATATCTGAATATGGCCAACCCGCTGGATCTCAACAGCATTACTGATGCTGATCAGCTGGATGGACTGTACAACAGTGATTTATCTTCCGAAGAAACAATAAATACATCTCAGAAGGCTATTGATGCCGGCAATACTAAACTGCTGAAGTCTTTCTTGGACATTGACAAGGTATCAGATAAGTATGATGGTCTGATCTCACAGATTGGAAAAGGCAAAGGAAATGAATATGCAGTTCTCAAATCAAATCAGATTAAGAACACAGATAATCTGAATCCAACCAGTAATGATGATTCCAGATATTCGAAGGGGCTAGACGAAAAGACAATCAGCAAAATATCCACAATTGCAAAGAATGCAGTTAAAGAAACACAATTGAGTTTGTTGATTGCCTTGCGATGGATCAACGGTATCTGCAGACGAATCACTGAAAAAGGGAAGTCAATTTGACTTCCCTTTACTGTATCATCTGATGAAATAATCAGTGATGATCGTATTTAAGAATTTCGCCCTTCCAAGCAGCGCGGAGAATATCCTGCATGTCCTTGACCATAGGGATGCGAGGGTTGGCAGGAGAGCACTGATCTTCGTATGCCAGATAGGAGAGCTTTTCAACTGCCTCCATCCAGTCCTTCTCGTTGAGGTAGTCAAGTGAGGAGAAGTTCATGCCAATTCCGGAATCTCTACCCAGCTGATAGACAGCCTGCGCATACTTTTCCACACCTTCCTGAGTGGTCTTGAACTCGATGCCGACAGCCTTTGCCAGCTGGCAGTAGCGCTCATCTGCATCATAGAACTTGTACTTCGGCCAGATGCCCGGCTTTTCCGGCTTGGTTCCGTTGTAGCGGATCGTGTAAGGAAGCAGGATAGCGTTGGCAAGTCCATGAGGAACGTGGAATTCAGCACCGACTTTGTGAGCCATGGAGTGATTCATGCCCAGATAAGCATTTGCGAATGCCATACCAGCCATGCAGGATGCGTTATGCATCTTCTCACGTGCTTCCGGATCATTCTTGCCGTTGTGCACTGCACGAGTCAGATAATCGAATACCATCTGTACGGCCTTGAGTGCAAGTGCATCAGTGAAGTCAGAAGCATCAATAGATACATAGGCTTCGGTTGCGTGAGTCAGAACATCCATTCCGGTCCAAGCAGTCTGTGTCTTTGGCAGTGACATGGTCAGAGCCGGGTCAATGATTGCTACGGTCGGAGTCAGAGAGTAGTCAGTCAGCGGATACTTAATGTGTGTTTCCTTGTCGGTGATAACTGCGTAAGGAGTAACTTCAGAACCGGTACCGGATGTGGTCGGGATGCAGACGAGATTCGCCTTTTTGCCAAGTTCCGGATACCGGAATGCGCGCTTTCGGATATCCATGAATTTCTGCTTCAGGTCATCGAAATTCACTTCCGGATGCTCATAGTAGAGCCACATGCCCTTAGCAGCATCCATTGCTGAACCGCCGCCAAGCGCAATGATTGTATCCGGCTGGAACGCATCCATCAGAGTAAGACCTTTCTTGACGGTCTGGATAGACGGATCCGGTTCGACATCGCAGAACAGTTCGTAAGTGACCTTATTGCGGCGCTGAGCGAGCTGATCAGTTACTTTGGTGACATAGCCAAGCTGTACCATGGACTGATCGGTAACGATGAATACTCGGCTCATCTCACGCATGTCGTGGAGATACTCAATAGAATTTCTTTCGATATAGATTTTGGAAGGGACCTTGAACCACTGCATATTATTCCTCCTCTGGCCGATTTTCTTCACGTTAAGCAGGTTCACTGTGCTGATATTTCCGGCAACACTGTTGTGACCATAGGAGCCGCAGCCGAGTGTCAGGGAAGGAATGAAGGAATTGTAGATATTTCCAATTCCGCCGAAGGTGGAAGGGGAATTCCAGATGATACGGCAGGCTTTGACGCGCTCACCGAATTCATCAACAAGTTTTTTATTGGCAGTATGGATGGCAGCACTGTGACCTCTTCCGTTGAAGTTGACCATTGCTTCTGCTTTGGAAATGCCGTCTTCGACATCTTTGGCCATGAGCATTGCCAGTACTGGAGAGAGTTTTTCTCTGGTCATCGGTTCATTCGGTCCGACTTCCTTGCACTCTGCAACTAGGATGGAAGTCATCGGGTCGACCTCAAAGCCAGCCTGCTGAGCAATCCAGTAAGCACTCTTGCCGGCAACATCTGAATTCAGTCTAGCAGCATCACAGCCTTCGCCATAAGCCTTGGCATTGAACATATACTTTTCAAGCTGTGCCTTTTCCTTGGCATTGCAGAAGTGCACATTGTAATGTTTGAATTCATTCTTAACGTCTTCGTAGATTTCCTTATCAGCGATGACTGCCTGTTCAGATGCGCATACCATGCCGTGATCGAATGACTTGGACATTGCGATATCGTTGACGGCCTGTTTCACATCAGCAGTTGTTTCAATGTAGGCAGGAACATTTCCGGCGCCAACACCAAGTGCCGGTTTGCCACAGGAGTATGCAGCTTTAACCATGGCATTTCCGCCAGTAGCGAGAATTGTTGCTACTCCCGGATTGTTCATCAGTGCAGTTGTTGCATCCATCGAAGGATGATCAATCCACTGAATGCAGTTTTCCGGAGCACCGGCAGCAATTGCCGCGTCATACATAACCTTTGCGGCAGCAGCAGAGCTGTTCTGTGCACCTGGATGGAATGCAAAGATAATCGGATTTCTGGTCTTAAGGCAGATCAGAGATTTGAAAATTGCTGTCGATGTCGGGTTGGTGACCGGAGTGATGCCGGCAACAACTCCGACTGGTTCTGCAACATAAGTCAGTCCCTTTACTTCATCTTCGCCAATAATTCCGACAGTTTTCTGATGGCGCATGTGGTTTACTACATATTCACAGGCAAACAGGTTTTTGGTTGCCTTATCTTCAAATACGCCGCGTTTTGTTTCTTCAACAGCCAGTTTGGCAAGAACGCCATGCTTGTCAAGGGCAGCAACCGAACACTTTGCTACGATGTAGTCGATTTTTTCCTGATCGTAGTTTTCATAGTCCTCTAAAGCTTTCAGTGCTTTTGCAACTTTGTCTTCTACTTCCTGAACATGAGGAATGCCTGCGGAAGGGGATGTTGATGCATTGGGTGTGGATGCCGCTGCAGTTTTTTTCTTCTTGGATTCAGCCATGTTTTTCTCCTATGTGAATTACTTCACTTGTTACAGCTATGAATCTATCATGTAAAATTCAGCTTTACAATAGGAAATGCGAACATTTTCACAAGTAAACGGTTACATTTGCAAATATTTTTTTAGTAAGCGTTTTCACGATGATTATGCGATAAAATCAGGGCCGCAGCAATTTCTATGCATGCATGAATAAAATGCTCAGCCTTACCATTCACAGGCAAATCGTCGATCGCTGTCTTTATTTGGGAGTTCTTCCAGGCTAGCGTAATCCACCCGGATGAACTGATTGCCTGCTTTCATCGTTGAGAGAAATCTCAACACAGATGATTTCTCTCCCTGAACTTCAACAATGACATCGCCATCTTCCAGGTTTCGTACGAAACCAGTCAGATTGAATTGCAGCGCATTCATTGCCGCAAATCCTCTGAAGCCTACATTCTGTACACGTCCGGAATAAACTGCTCTCATTCGTATTGTCATAAGATTGGTTCGAATCCTGTTTCTCCAGGTAATGCCGGTATTTCCTTAACAGTCAGATTATCGATTTTGATCCAGCGGTCTTTCTGCTGTATGCATTCAAAAAGTTCATCAACCTTTGACTCCTCTCCCTGCACAAAAATCTCGACCATGCCATTGTTCATATTGCGTACAGTTCCGGTCAAGCCAAGCTGCTGTGCATACTGCCTGCATACCCAGCGAAAGCCGACGCCCTGTACCTGACCCTCTGC
>SABF01000162.1 GCA_009929095.1 Erysipelotrichia bacterium | reverse complement strand
CTTCGTGATGTTTCAAGAGATTCTGATAATAATTGTCCTTTTCCCACTGGCTCAGAATTCCCGGTTCCTTCTTTGCCAGATTGCCGCGCATCTCAAAATCAGTGCTTGGCATATGAAGCGTGCTCTTGTAATCCATATTCAGCCTCCTCTTAGCTTCTGCATATAAAAAGCGCCCTGTGACTTGCTCTAAGGGCGCATTGTTCAGCGTGGTACCACCTTAGTTCATGAAGAAGTATCTTCATGCACTCTGTCTTCCTGTAACGTGGAAGGTACGATTGCTCACAGGTGATGTCTGATCAGTTCCGAGGTGCATCGCTTTCACCGCCGCGATCTCTCTTTATCCTGGAAATACTGATTCAGCGCGTCCTGATCAACGCATTAGTGATTTCTGGAACTCATCTGTTTCTCAGCTTCATCCAGCCATCTTAGGCTTGGCATCTTCGGAAGTTTGAAGTCATCAAGTTCCTGGATGAGTGCCTTCAATTTTTCCTTTGTAGAACCCTTTACTTCATTTGCATCACCATACAGCTTGGACAGATCCGTCAGGATCAATCTGGCAGTACTGAGTGATTCCCGGATGATTGCATCGGCATTGCGCTGAGCAGTGTCAATGATTTCATTGGCTTCCCGCAGTGACAGCCGGGCAATATTGTCCGCTGCCTGCTTCTGTGCTTCCAGAGAATTTTCCAGATTGTCATACTGTTTCTGCAGCTGCTGAAGTTTTCGATCCGTCTCTGCCACCTGCTGCTGATAGAGCCGCAGCTTTTTTTCCAAATCGTCTACCTGGGCAGCATAGCGCTCAACTGCATCGTCAACCGCGAACCGGTCATATCCATTTTTCATGACCCTGAATGTCGGTCTCGCCGCACTCATGCGCACACCCCCTTTAGCAACTCAGAGAGACTGCTGAAACTCAGCAACGATCCGATCCTTGCGGGTAGTTCGAAGAACGCCAAGAAAGCGGAATCTGCCTATCCCCCGAATCGAAATCGTAACGTCATTATCGCACACTTCATCCGCATGGACAAGCGGACAATGATCAATCTGAATACGGCCAAGACGGATCATTTCCTTAGCCTCACTTCTTGATACATGAGCCAGTGCCGCCACGATAGCATCCGCTCTCTGACTGGCAATCACTTCTTCAAATGTCCGATAGTGAAACTGCTGCGCAGGATGTTCTGCAATCTGTTCAAAATGAACGCTGAGACTGGATATACGAATTAATTCCTTGCAAAGAAACCGTGCCATATGCTCATCCGAATACAGATAGATACGATCTTCATCTATCCAGAAATCGCCGAAGCTGTGACGGTCTATCTGCAGAGACATCAGAGCACCGAGAATGTCCCGGTGACTGATGGAACAAAAACGCTGATCAACTTTTGATGCAAGACATACAATATCCAAAAGGTCATCTTCTCTGTCCTTGAGAAAGATGACCTTCTTCTTCAATGCGTCCTGATATCCGCCTTCATAGCGAACCAGGTCAGAGGACGGTATCATAGTCTCTGCCATAGACTGCTCCTCTTCGTTAAGAAAGAAGGACTCTATATGCATGTGATGTGACTCAGACCGTCTTTGGAGTTCTTTGAGATGAATCAGCAGTGACTGAGTTTCTTCAGTCATCATCATTGTCGAGTGAAATATTGCCATCAACGCCGATGCCTCTTGGCGCGCAGAGAATTACATTGTGTCCGATCTTCTGAATGGTTCCGTCCAGAGCAAATACGACGCCGGTTAAGAAGTCAATCGTACGCTGGGCATAGTCACGCTGCAGACGATGCAGATTGACGACTGCTGCTCTTCTGCTCTTCAGGTGACGGGCAATTTCTTCTGCTTCTTCAAACGAGCGCGGTTCAAAGAGAACCATCTTGGTATCAGCAGAAACACGTTTCACATTCTGATTCTTAGTTGATTCATAAGTGCTGACAGGACGTGTTTCACTCTGTCTGTATTCAAGTTCTTCGCCGTTGTCTTCTTCATCATAATCGTCATCATCATCGACCGGTGCAACAAAGCCAAGAAATTTATCTTTCAGTCCCATAGGATAAAACCTCCTTCACCCTTTTGATCTATCAGATTATAACATTCAAAAAAGGCTGAAGCAATGAGCCACAGCCAGTAATTACAGTCAGAATGATGCAGCAATATCCGCATCCAGTGTTTTCAGAAGTTCAACAGCCAGCTGTACTGCATGTTCATAGTCATCCAATGTACACCAGCAGCTGCTGGAATGAATATATCTGACCGGAATTCCAATAACAATTGTCGGAATGCCTTCCAGATGTATCTTTCCGCCATCTGTACCGCCGCCCTGGCGTACACTTTCCTGAACCGGTATCTTCTTCTCTTCAGCCAGCTTCAGTGCAAACCGTTCAAATCTTGGACAGGTGATCATGGACACATCGAAATCTCTCAGCATTGGCCCCTGATACAGCGCCGCCTGAATCAGCCAGGGTTCCTGGAATGTATCATCCGCCGGACATCCTTCAAAGCAGATCGCAACATCCGGCTTCAGCGCATGTGTATTTGCCATAGCGCCACGTTCACCCATTTCTTCCTGAGCCGGGAAGCTGGCCAGTACGGTACAGGGAAGCTCCTCCCCCTTCAGCCGCGACAGCGTTTCAATTTCTGCCGCAACACCAATCCGGCAGTCAAATGCCTTTCCGAAGAACAGATGCTGAGACTCCAGGTAATCTGCTTTCACATTCGGTACACCAAAGCATCCAATTCCCAGATGATACTGTTCCAGCGTATCTTTATGGCTCTTTGAACCGCAGTCCAGCACCATATCGGATACAGACGGTGCCTTATTTTTCTCGTCATCACTCATGAAGTGCGGCGGTTTTGATGCGATCACAGCCTTGACTGATTCTTGATTTCTATTTCTGAGATTGAACACAGAACTTGGAAAGTTTACCGGTGCCCAGCCGCCAAGCGGCAGAAATGTCATCGTTCCATTCGGCTTAACCGCCTGTGTAATGACACCTACTTCATCCAGATGTGCATCCAGCATGACCCGCAGCTTTTTTCCCCCGGCATCAGGATTAAGAACTGCTCTGACATTGCGCATGCAGTCTTCCTCTGAAACAATTCCGATTCTGTTCAGTTCCTCTTTAACCAGTGCTGATACATCATCTTCCATACCGCTCGGGCCAAATGCATCAGATAATGCAATGATGCGCTTGATTTCTGTTTCTCGTGCCATCTGTTTCTGCCTTTCTGCTAAACAGGATTCTCTTCTGTTCCCTGTTTTTCCTGCTTAATAACCTTCATACGGGAGAATTCTTCCCGTTCCTTTTCTTCCAGTGAATCAGAAATCTCCCTGACATCCTTTTCGAATCCCGGGATCACGATATTCTTAAGTGCATTCGCCCGTTTCTGGGTCTTCTGAATTGCGCTGGCCAGACGATAGACAGAATTGTCCACTTCTGCCAGCACCATAGTCAGTTCCTTAACTTTCTGAAACTGCAGGAACGCTTCATCAACACGGGAATTGGATTCCGCCAGACCATAGGGAATGGAAATCTTCTTCGGTGCTTCATAAATTACATCAGGAATCTCCACGCCCATGACACTGCGATAGGTCAGTCGAATCGAATTATCAACTGGAATCTCTTCCGCCAGTGAGGAAATTACACCTGTAGAAAGATTGGCCTGCTGCAGAAGGTAGTAGCCGGTATCATAAGCTTTTTTGATTTCATCTCTTAAAAGCTTGACTTTATCAACTAAGCCCATCATCTCACGGATCAGAATATTTCGTTTGCGATCCATCAGACTGTATCCATTTTCTGCCAGCAGAAGAGACTTTCTGACCTTGATCAGATTGCCTTTGGTCGCAGTGATCTTTTGTGCCATGATTACTGCTCTCCCTTAAGCACCAGATTGATGGTGCGTTCTGCACCATCCGGATCATAATTCTGTTCAATCAGTTTCGGATCCAAACGATCCAGTGCATCCTTCGGAAGTGTAGAAAGCAGTGCCCAGCCAAGATTCAGTGTTTCCACCATAGATCGGCTGACATTAAAGCTCTGACCGATGAAGATTGACTCAAAGCGCCGGCCAAATTCCATATACTTCTGATCCAGAGGTGAAAGCTCATCTTCACCGATGACCGATGCCAGTGATCTGGCATCCTGCACACATGCATAAGACGCAAACAGCTGGTTCGCAACATCCTGATGATCTGCTCTGGTATAGCC
>SABF01000161.1 GCA_009929095.1 Erysipelotrichia bacterium | reverse complement strand
CGGGGATACCATTCCGGATTGAATCTGATCCAGAGGTTCGAGAAACCAGCGCCCAAGTTCAAGACCCCACTCATTAACGTAATAGCGATCCATATTAGGGAAAGGATCGGCGTATCCGACGCCTGAGGAGTACATCTGATAATAAACAATCAGTCCAACAATAATCGTAATTAGAAAGGAGTATTTGTATTTATTCCAGAACCTGCGGATCAAACCCACAGCCTCTCCCATTTTAAATACTTTTATCTGCATAAACGATACCCTCCGATTGCAAACGGAAGGATTATATCACTGCGATCAAGAATATGAAGTGTGATTAGGTTCAGTATATCGTTATTCCTATGTGTGGCAGTACGAAAATCTGTGAAGTTTGCGGTATAATACTGCATATATGAAAGAAAAGATAAGGAAAATAAGTACTTCTTTCGATTCCCATGGAGTCGTATTTGTCATTCTGATTCTGTTTTTTGCCATTTTCTTTGCCATTACCTGTGCTTCACCGCTGTCTGGTGATGACTGGGGATATGCCACTGTATCGCAGGATATGCATCCGATTCTTCTGCTGATAGATCAGTATATGACCTGGAGCGGCAGAATTCTCAGTGAGTTCTGGGGATATACCATTACTCGCAACAAATGGATGTATGACATTCTGAATCCAATTATATTTACAACAATGTTTGTTTTTCTGCTGAAGAACGCAAGGGTAAAGAAACACCCGGTATTCAGTGCAGTGATCGTTTTCTATCTGATTTTTTCCGTTTATGACTACGTGCGCATGCAGACCTATACCTGGTGCATGGGTGAGACATATATTATTCCATTAATGCTGTTTCTGATTTATATCTTCAACCTGTATCAGCTGCTGTTTGCAGAAGAGGGAATCTCTTCCAGAATGAATATATGGATGTGGGTTATCAGTTTCTGCATTCCGCTGTATATGGAAAATGCGGCAGGGATGCTCGTGGGCAGCGATGTACTAGTGCTGATCTACTGCTGGTTCAAAGATAAAAAGCACTTTCGTACAGTTCTAACCTATTCTATTATTGCGGCTGTCGGCACCTGCATCATTGGCCTTTCTCCAGGTGCTCATATTCGTTTAGTGACAACTCATGCAGATTTTGCGGCATTAAGCCTGTTCACCAAAATTTATGGCAACTGGAAGAATTTTCTGTCATTCACATTTATGAATAACAAGTCCCTGATTCTGACACTCAGCATAGTCTCACTGCTGTTTATCTGGATCAAAAGAGACAGCTATCGGTTTGCCAAGTGGCATCTGGTGCTGTTATCGCTGCCTTTTCTGTATGCCATCCTGCAGGTAAATGCTGAAACGCTTTCCTACACTTATGGACAGAACTGGGCTAATATACTCTTCGATCTCAACCTTCAGGGATGCACTCGCATCAATTCAATCGGCTATGGGCTCTGGGTTGTCGCTATGGTATGGATGCTTTTGACCTATCTGGACGGTTCGAAAAGACTGCTGTCTCTGTATGTATTCATCTGTGCCGGCGGTGCAAATATGGTTATGCTGTTATCACCAATCTTTGATGCCAGATCATCAGTCTATACCATCTATATGCTGATTCTTTTGACATTGCTGCTGTTGGAGGAACTGACATTTAACAGCAAAGCCGTATATGCTGGTGTGACCATGATCTGTGCCCTGATCTCTGTGCCGGTTATCAAGAAATATGCGATAACCTATTATCAGGTATTCCGTGCTAACAATGAACGCCAGTTTCAATTGAGAGGCTTTGCTGAAGATCCAACGATTAAAGATTTATATATTGTCCGGATGCCAAGAATGAGCCTGCATTCCGCAGATGTGGAAGAGGGAGACGATTATCATATGAAGTATTTCAAGAAATACTATAATCTTGATCCGGATACCAACCTGCATTTCTATTTCCGTGATTCCTATGAATACTATGGGGAGCCAATTTACTAATGACTTTCAATGTTCTGAGCAAATACCGAGCTGCACTGATGGGAATTGCCACACTCTGGGTAGCAGTACTGCATGCCAGTATGTGGTTTAGCACACCGATTTTATCAGTGATCAAGACTACCGGACATGGAGGAGTTGATATTTTTCTTTTCTTATCCAGTTTTGGTCTTTATTATGCCTGGCAGAAGAATGAACGAGGATCAGAATTCTTTCTGCACAGGCTGAAACGAATTCTTCCGGCATTTGTAATCATTGCGCTGTTTCGCTGTATTTATCAGCATGACTCGATTGGCGAAATTCTGCTGAAACTTTCTACACTAAGTTTCTGGATTAAGGGAGATCGCAGCATCTGGTATATCTCCGCTGTTGTGGTTTTGTATGCGTTAACGCCACTATATTTAAAATGGTTTGAAACAGGAAAACAGGAAAAGAAAACAATTGTTTCCGTAATTGTCAGTCTTGCGCTGGTGATTCCATTTCGCAACACGGATCAGATGATTTTTATTGCTCGAATTCCGATCTTCCTACTTGGTTTCCTTGCCGGTAAGTATTCTTACGAAAAGAGAACAATTAACTGGAAGGAATTGATTTTGATGCTGGTGAGTTTCATTGCTGGCTGTACGATTCTATATTTCAGCATGAAACTGGATCATGAAGAAGCACTGCTTTACGGAAAGGGAATGTACTGGTATCCCAATCTTCTGACAGTTTGGCCGCTATGCATGATGATTTCCTGGTTCTTGGCGCAGTGTTCAAAAGTCCATCTGACTGTCTTTCAGAAGTTTCTGGAAGAGTTTGGAAAAGTTTCACTGGAATTCTATTTACTTCATGAAACGATGATTAAAATCTGGAGCAATGTTATTACAGTGCAGGAACGCTATAATTACCATGGAATTGTCTTCAATCTGCTGGTTATAATGATTACATATAGTGTTTCCTGGTGCCTGCATCAGCTGATACAGCGCTCAATTAAACTGATTAGGGTTAACCACTCATGAACGTGTACGATTTTGACAATACAATCTATCGAGGTGACAGTACGGCTGATTTCGTCGGTTACTGCTTTCTTCATCAGCCTAAGACGCTGCTTTCACTGCCGAGAACTGCAGTATGCGGTCTTCTATATGTGCTTCATCTGATGCCAAAGCTGACATTCAAAGAGAATCTTTACCACATGTTTGTATTTCTAGGGGATCGTGATGCTTTTCTGGATCGCTTTGCTGCTTCCCATCAGAAGAATATAAAAAACTGGTATAGAGATCAGCAGCAGGAAGATGATCTGGTTATTTCGGCATCCCCGGAATTCTTAATACAGAGAATGTGTGCTGCTGCAGGAATCACTCACTGTATGGCCAGCAGAGTCAGTTATGAAACCGGGCATTATGATGGATTGAATTGTCATGGTCAGGAAAAAGTCAGAAGATTTCAGGAGATAAATCCAAATAAAACAATTGGATGTTTCTATTCGGATTCTTTGAGCGATTCTCCATTAGCAGAATTAGCAGAGCATGCATATCTGGTTCATGGTAATGAACGAAAAGAGTGGCCAAAATGAATATTATCTCACTGCAATTCTTTGGCCTTGCAGCGCTTTCATCTGTCCTAATCTGGATTCTTCCCAGGGTTATTAGGCCTCTGCTGGTTGGCGTCAGTTCCGTAGCGTTTTTTATGATGCTGTCGGAACCAGTGCACTGGCTTTATGCAGTATGCCTGATTGCATATACCTATTCTTTTGGCAGACTTCTATCTAAGCGCGACGAGAAGTGGATACTGGCAATAGCGATTGCAGTACCGGTGGCGGGTCTGTGTTTTTATAAATATCAGGGCTACTTCATTGGTGCATCACTTGCGGCACCGCTTGGTCTGTCATTTTACACGTTTAAGGCAATCAGCTACCTGGCGGATCTGTATCAGAAAAAGATCAAGTCACAGACATTATTGTATGTGTTTGATTATCTAACTTTTTTTCCGACTTTTGAAGCCGGTCCGATTACGAGGCCTGAACTATTTTTTAATCAGCTTAAGAAGCCGTTTCACTTTGACTATCATGATCAGAAGAATGGTGCATTTCAATGTGCCTGCGGGGTCTTTGAAAAATTGGTGATTGCGGATGAATTAGGCATAGTTTCTTCAAAACTGCTTGGTTCTGATCTTTCAGGCTGGTATCTGACGTTTGGGCTGATCCTGTATGCATTTAATCTGTATGCCGATTTTGATGCCTATTCCAATATTGCAATTGGACTGGCCAGAATGATGGGATTCCATTTTCCGGCAAATTTTCATACCCCGTATCTGGCATCATC
>SABF01000160.1 GCA_009929095.1 Erysipelotrichia bacterium | reverse complement strand
AATGATGCTTTTTCTCGTGAAGATATGGATAATTGGGAAAAAAGAAACAAGAATCTTTTAAATGAAGAAGATCAAATAGAATATTATTGTGAGCCTAAACTTGATGGTTTAGCGATTGAACTTACATATGAAGAGGGGATTTTAAAGATTGGATCAACTAGAGGTGATGGAATGGTGGGAGAAAATGTTACTCAAAATATTAAAACAATAGAATCTATTCCTTTAAAGATTAAAGAAAAGAATTTAATTGTTAGAGGAGAAGCGGTGATAAACAAAAAAGACTTTGAAAAAACAAATAAAGATAGATTAAAAAATAGTTTGCCTCCTTATGCTAATCCAAGAAATTTAGCCGCTGGTTCCATTAGACAATTAGATCCTTCAATTACAAAAGAAGCCGCAACCAGCGCCATACATCTTGTCTATCTTGATGATGCACTGGAACATCTGCCCAATGGCATTGATACGGACTTCACTCAGGCATCCTTTTCGGAAGGTCAGCTGCAGCTGCTCTCTATTGCAAGAGCGATCGCTGCCGAGCCGAGAATCCTGCTGCTGGACGAAATCACCGCAAGTCTCGATAGTGCTACTGAAAATTGTGTTCTGCTTGCACTGAACCAGGCTTCCCAGGGAAGAACCGTCATCTCGATCTCACATCGTCTCAATGAAGCAGTCAGTCAGACTCGAACCATTCAGATCTCTTCTGATCCGGCGTGAATCAAATCAGACTGCAGCCAGCAGTAATATTTCAATTCACTGCGATTCGTTTTGCAGTATGATACCGGCATTTATTACTATATGCAGTGATGACTGAATCCGTCATCAGAATCAGACAGCAGTCAGAATTCGCATGACTGCTGTCTTTCTTTCATGTCCAACTTCAGATCAGTCATTCTCCTGATGTATCCGCTGATGCATGGCGCCATGCATACGTTCGGTTCCTGTGATTCATTCAGCATCTCCAAATTCGCAGCATCACAGCCGGTCAGTCCTGTCGCTCTGAGCTCTGTGCAGTGATAGCGGCGGCATTTTCTATTTGCATTAATTTGATTGCATTGCTGAATCATTTCAAGGTTTTCAGGAGATCCTTATCCTCAGAAACAGTATATACAAAAACAAGATTTCAGCCTGTAATGGTCAAAATCCTGTTTGCTGTTTCAGCAGTTTTATTCAGATGCTGCTCACGAGTATATGCGGCAGCCAAAACGCACTGTTTAGTTTCAGTTATCTCAATTCAGTCTTTACTGACCGGAACATTTCAGTCAGGCTAAATATTCTCTCCGAATACCTTGGCTGAGTTATGCTCAATCGGCTGCCAGTCAACTTTGCAGAACAGTGCCTTCAGGGTAATGGGAATATAGGAAGCAATGAACAGCGGGAATATCCACAGATACTTGATCTTCTCCCAGTTGGATGCCGGGATTCTCTTCCACTCGGTGCCGACAGTCAGCCCGCCGATAATAATCATGCCGATATAATAGTTAATCACTGCAAATGACAGGTAGCGGAATGCTTCCTGGCGAAACAGCAGTTTGACATAGTATGGCATTGATCCGGCAGAGTAGATTGCCCAGATATTGATGGCAAACACTGCCAGTGTTAAAAATACAGCCGGAAGCACGGTCATCAGTACATCATAGCAGCCAAGACGATAGCCTTTGTAATCCTTGCTGAAAGATCGCTTCAGTAAAGAACCGACATACTCCCCATCAATCTGATAGAATCCCTTCGACCAGCGAAGACGCTGCTTGAAGGACTGCTTCCAAGTTGTCGGCTGCTCATCATATACCATTGCATGATCACAGTAGCCGATCATCTTTCTGTCCAGTGCACAGTTGACTGAGAACTGAATATCCTCTGTCAGCATATGATATGGCCATCCGTCATTTTCCTTCATGATTCTGGATGATACGAGGAATCCTGTTCCGGAGATCATGCAGGTGGTGCCGATCAGCGAACGGGGATAATTAACATAGCGAGCCTCTCTCAGAAACCAGATGGAATATGCGGCAGAGAGCCAGGTACTCCCGAAGTTTTTAGAATTTCTATAACTGGTAATTGCATCATATCTGCCGGTATCAAATGTCTTGTTCATCTCGGCAATGAAATTTTCATCTACGATATTATCTGCATCAAATACCATGAACGCATCATAATAGCCGTCGCCTTTTCGTTCGATGACTTTGCGATACAGAAAATCAAGAGCGTAGCCTTTTCCTACCTGTTCCTGATTCTGCCGCTCATAGACCGCAGCTCCATGCTCTTTGGACACCTGAGCCGTATGATCAGTACAGTTATCAGCCAGAACATAAATATCAAATAGTTCTTTCGGATACTTCTGCTTATTCAGACTGTCAATCAATTCTCCGATAACACCCTCTTCGTTTCTGGCACTGATGAATACCGCATAGCAGTGATTCTTCTTTGCCTTCGGTGTTTCCTCTACATGGCGATGCTTGAAGCCAAGAAACATATAGACTGTCTGATATAAGTAAGCCGCTGTCATAACAATGACAACTGCTGCATTGAAATACATAAATGTTGTCAGGATTCTCATATGCACCTGTTCCTTTCACTAAACGAACACACAACGAATACCCATGTAATTTAGGTCCGTAATGAATGGATGTCAAGCCAGCTAAAACCTGTCAGCGAGTATTCACAGGCCATTTATTCATGCGCATATGGCGCAGTTAAGCCGCTGTAAGCGCTTGCTCATTTTACCAATCGCCAATTATGAATTTATTCTGAAGATTATCAGTCAAATTTATTAAGCCGGCACATAATGGTATGATTTTACTATGTTCAGCAAACTGCCTTACTACATACCGGACTTCGCGGCACTTGCTGCTGTCTACATATTCATCTTCCTGCCAAGGTGGAAAAAGCACTCCAGAATAAAGCTGATATTCTGCACTGTTTTCTACTGCTATCTTTGCATGGTGCTCTACAAGACACTGATGCCAATCATTGTTTCACTGCCTAAGATATTCCACCACACCTATCAGCCCATGAATATGTCACCCTTTATCGATATTCTGGAAGGGCACGATAATGCAAGGCAGGATATCATTCTGAATATCGTAATGATGATTCCGTTTGGATTTCTATTTCCGATCATTACTGATCGTCGAGTTGGCAGAACGGTCGCTGCCGCCTTCCTTCTGAGTCTGTGCATTGAACTCTTCCAGCCTCTGATCAGCACCTATCGAGTTGCTGATATCTCAGATGTAATTGACAATACTCTGGGCGGACTGATCGGATATCTGATTTATTATCCGTTCAGCATCAGACTCAAAACATTCTTGCATAGTAAAGACAAAGCAGCACCTGAGGTATGAGCTGTCCGCAAAGATTCACCATTCTGCTGACTGATTCCGCTTATAAAAGAATACTGCCGCCAATGAACTCTCTCAAAATGGAGTTTTTCGGAATCATGAAATCATCATCAATCGCGGTAAACATAGCCGTGAATTCCAAAAGTCTCTGAGCCTCTGGAAACTCTTTCTGTTCCGGAGTGATTTTTTTCAGCTGTGGTTCAGCATAGTGCTTGAGTACCGGCAATTCGTAAATACAGAAGCTGTTGAAGAACATATCCGCCTTGCCGCTGTAAGGATAGATATTGCGATTCTCAGCATATTTTACGCTTGGCCAGCGATTGATTGTATCTGCCGCACTGGCACCGCGAAACTGGTAGTCTCTGACGATTCTTCTCAGCATGCGGCCATCTGTTGTCGGAATACGGTTGTGATCATCAATGTTCAGCTGGGTCAGCGGGCTGATATAGATGCGAAATTTCTGTTCATCACCGATTGCCGTCGTCAGTTCTGGATTGAGGGCGTGAATACCCTCAATGATGATTGGCTGACCTGGTTCAACTGACATGATTCTGGCCCCGAATGCCTTTTCTCCCTTCAGAAAATCAAAGACCGGAATATCTGTCTTCTTTCCCTTCAGAAGTTCATTCATAGTATTTGAAAAGAGATTAATATCCAGTGCTTCCAGGTTTTCAAAGTTGCGTTCGCCGTGTTCATCCATCGGTGTCTGATCCCGATTCAGAAAGAAATCATCGGTACCAAGATACAGCGGATGCATCCCGATTACTCTCAGCTGAATACAGAGACGTCTTGCAAAAGAAGTCTTTCCGGAAGAAGACGGTCCGGTAATCAGAACAACGCGTCTGCCGGACTGATGAATTGATTCGGCGATTTCAGCAATGCGTTTTTCCATGATGAATTTCACCTCCATGGTGGATAAAATGAGTAATCAGTTTAAA
>SABF01000159.1 GCA_009929095.1 Erysipelotrichia bacterium | reverse complement strand
CTCCGGAGATGAGGAAGTATGGGAAGGCATGTCTGAGGATACCCTGACCAGCACAAAGATCATGCTGGATGACATGCACAAGCGCAAGATTGATATGGCAGATGAAATTTTCGTGATCAATAAAAACGGCTATATCGGAGATTCTACCAGATCAGAGATTGCCTATGCTGAATCACATGGCAAGCCTGTGAAATATCTTGAACCAGCAATATGAAGGAAATCCCCGTAAATAGCGGGGATTTTCATAATTCAGTTAAGAAACTCTTAATTAATCTGCGGCTGTTTTCTTAAACTCAGTATCAGTACAATGATGGTGTACAGGGGGACTAATCATGTCAAGAGTGTTAATTGTAGATGATGATGCGGATATTGTAGCTGCACTGAGAATTTATCTGTCATCAGAAGGATATGAACTGCTTTCTGCATCAACTGGGCAGCAGGCACTGGATATCATTGATCAGAAACAAGTAGACCTGGTGCTTATGGATATCATGATGCCGGAAATGGATGGCATTGCGGCGACTGCCAAGCTGAGATCAGCCGGAGCAAATATGCCGATTATTCTATTGACTGCCAAGAGTGAAGATTCGGATAAACTGCTTGGATTGAATATCGGGGCAGATGATTACATTACAAAGCCGTTCAGTCCGGCAGAAGTGGTCGCAAGAGTTCGATCTTCATTGAGAAGGTATACCAAGTTTGGTTCTCTTTCCGAGAAATCAGAAGAAAGCCACCTGAATATCGGCGGAATTGTACTCGATGATTCATCCAAGTCAGTGACTGTGGATGATGCATCGGTATCCTTGACTCCAATGGAGTATGGAATACTGAAAATGCTGATGAGTCATCCGGGGAAAGTTTATTCTTCAGAACAGATTTATCGTCAGGTATGGAAGGATGAACCAATTGTCAACGATGGTGTAGTAGCGGTGCATATTCGCCATCTCAGAGAAAAAATTGAAATCACTCCATCAGAGCCAAGGTATCTGAAGGTGGTTTGGGGTCAGGGCTATAAGATGGAGGACAGTCATAAATGAGAGAAAGAATTCCAAATAGAATCCGTGGGACATTATGGGCAAAAATACTATCAGTGTTCCTGCTATGCATTATCGGATCCGCGGCAGTCTATGCCGGATCATCGTGGCTGTTTCTATATGGCATTACACAGGACCAGGATATTTCCAGCTATCTTGATTCGGATGACTGCTGGCGGCAGACAACAGATACTGCTTCGATGATTGTGCAGGATTATATTGATTTTGGCTCGGAGTATACTGAATCACAGTATTCGCTTGACTATACTAATGTGCACTTTACGCTATATGAAAAGACGGCATCTGATATATGGCAGGAAGTGTCTTCCAATGATGGTCAGAAGGATTCAGTTTCCCAAGGATATAAACTCTATTATTCAGATTCCCTGCGCAATGGACTGCAATACGACTATACATATGATCAGAGCACTGCAGAGAATGGGACGGAGAAACAGTATCAGATCAACTTGGCTGTCACTGAACAGCTGAATGCCAAGGATGAGATCTATTACAATGTTCAGTTATTCAATCGCCTGTCTCCATACCAAACGAAGATAGAAATTGCGATACCTGTGCTTCTGGTACTTTTTGCAATTGTCATGATCTTTCTGTTCTGCAGTGTGGGACATCAAAAGGGCGATGATCAGATTCATGAGTCATGGCTGGAAAAAATCCCCTATGAGATCATCATTGGACTGGTTTGTTTCATATGTGTGTTATGCGAGACGGGTCTGTCATCAGTTCTGAATTTCATGCCAGACAGCTTTTCGGGAATGAATTTCAATCGAAGTGTACTATGTGCCATTCTGTTTCTAATGCTGTCAGGTCTTTCTGTTTTAGTGGCTATTACAACACTTGCAGTACGGCTGAAGGCGCGTGTTTTCTGGAAGAGCACTTTGGTCGGAAGAATCTGTGCATTGCTGGGAATATGGCTGGGTGCAATCTCCATTGTACCGCGAACTGCTGTCATTGCCGGAATAATCATGATCATCAAACTATTTATGATTTCAGCAGGCAGATATGAACTGTCGTTTCTGGCCGACTTTATCATCGCAGGATACCTGATCTATCGTTCATCGCAGGCAAGAAAGATCAAGGACATAACGCATCAGCTCGCTCTTGGCAATCTTGAAGGACCGATTGACTCGCTAAAGATGACTGGAATCTATCGCGAGCAGGCAGAAGATTTGAATTCCATTGGAGATGGAATGAGACGTGCTGTAGAGCAGCAGATGAAGTCAGAGCATCTCAAGACCGAACTGATTACCAACGTATCGCATGATATCAAGACACCTCTGACAAGTGTTATTAATTATGTTGATCTGCTCCAGAAGCCTCATACGGAAGAAGAAGGAAAGAATTATCTTGAAGTCCTGGATCGTCAATCCAGGCGTCTCAAGAAACTGACTGAAGATGTGGTGGAAGCTTCCAAGGCTTCTTCCGGCAATATCAGTGCTGAACTGGTGCCTGTAAACGTGCATGAAATTCTTGAACAGTCCCTGGCAGAGTATGAGGACAGACTGACTGCCGGCAGACTGACGGTTATAGTAGAAGTGAAGGATGAACCAATCTATGTCATGGCAGATGGAAGACTGCTGTGGCGGGTATTGAGCAATCTGTTTGCTAACCTTTGCAAGTATGCACTGGCAGATACCAGAGTGTACCTGACAGCCGGGCGGGCAGATAGTGGAATGGTTGAGATTACAGTCAAGAACATTTCCAGAGAACCGCTGAACATCAGTACAGAAGAATTGATGCAGAGGTTTGTAAGAGGCGATGCATCAAGACATACGGAGGGAAGCGGGCTGGGACTTTCGATTGCAGAAAGTCTGACTTCAATTATGAAGGGAAAATTCAGCATAGCCATAGATGGAGATCTGTTCAAGGCAATGGTTCTTCTGCCGGAAACCATTCTGCCGCCAATGCAGGTTTCAGATACAGGAGAATCTGTCAGCAATCCATCTGCGGCGGATACAGATGAAAAGACAAATACGAAAGAGGCAGACATGCCTCATCAGGATGCGCCGGAATCGATTGGCACAGAACCTGAACAAGAACAACAATCTGAAAACACAGCGGAATCAGATAAAAACCGGAATTCAGATTCTGGATTGCAGTGATTGCGCGAAAGCGAAGGATATCAGGATCTTCGCTTTTTTTATCAAATGTTCTGACTGTACAATACAGGGAACATTCAGAGCGTAAACCTGTACTATTCTTTCAGCGCGGAGGTGAAGGAAATGAAGGAGAACGGTTTCATTTTTACAGAGGACACTGAACTGACCCCGGAGCAGTGGATTGGACTCGTTGAATGCTATGCAGAAGGATTGAGCGCTGAGAGATGCGCACGGCAGATTAACACAAGCAGTGAGTCAGCGGCATATTGGTATGACTGCATCAAAGAGGCATTTGCAAACAGGTATATAGGCGGCATCAGGACTGGGGCGGCTGCCTGAAGATGAAAGAAGCAATCAAGCATGCAGTGGATCAGGAACTGCATTCTGTCAGCATTCTTTCCGATCAGCAGAAACACCGTCTAAGGGAATGCTATCTGCAGAGCAATACGGTAGAGAGCACTGCCTGCAAATTGTCACTGGATCCATTGATCATCCGTACGCTGTTCTGTCATCTGAATATCTCTTTGAGTCGAAATGCACTGGAAGAGGTACTCACCAGAGCAGGGCAGCACGGCTCTTCACATTGATTTTTGATCTGTACCTTCTTTGCAGATTGAAAATATCTTTGCCATGAGGCACTCTTCTCTGGAAGAGTGCCTTTTAGTATATTCAATGATTCAATCTGCTTCCGTCACTTTTTGAAATAAGTTTTTCAGTATTGAATTGACATGCATACAAACAGATGAACTGGATTGGAAAGAAGATCATATTAATTCAGATCAGCATGATTTATAGCTGCTCGAATCAGTGATTTCAGCGGTCAGATGAAACTTGCATTCAAGTTTAATCATGCGATAATTGAAATGCGGAAATATCAGTGTTTGCTATTTAGTTTGTTTAGCATGATCAGTGTTTTATTTGCTGAAAAAAGATTGAAAGGACGTATTAAATATGAGATTTGTCGATGTCATTGAAAAAAAAGCTGATGGTTTTCAGCTGACCAATGAAGAAATTGAAAAAATGGTACTGGGCTTTACAGAAGGAAGAATACCGGACTATCAGATGTCCAGCATGATGACGGCAATTCTGCAGCAGGGCATGACACCGGAAGAAACTGCAGAACTGACTATGGC
>SABF01000158.1 GCA_009929095.1 Erysipelotrichia bacterium | reverse complement strand
CCAGACAAACGGAACCGGATTGATCAGACTGAACATCTTGGATATCACAAAGCCGCCGGTCCAGCGATAAAGATACGTATAGCCATAATATGTAGCGATGATCGGCAGGATAGAGCCAATGGCGCCGATAATAGCACCTTCCACCACAAACGGAGAACGAATAAAACCGTTCTTCGCGCCGACGTTGCGCATAATGGATATTTCATCGGCACGGGCAAGAATTGTCAGCTTGATGGTGTTCTGAATCAGGAAGATTGTCAGCAGAGACAGCGCCAGTGCCAGAACAAGTCCGACAATCTTGACTGTTCTCAGAATGGAGATCAGCTGTACAGCTGAAGTGCCGCCATAATTGACCTTGTATACGCCCTCTATGGATCCAATCTCTTTGGCAATGCCTTCCAGCTGGGTACCGTCTGTCACTTCAACATAGTAAGCATCATGCATGGGATTGTCATCCGCAAATGGTTCAAATGCCTTACGGGTCTTCTCATCCGAGAAAGAATTCAGATAATACTGAAATTCATCTTCCTTGGAAGAATAAGTGACCGTCTTGACACCTTCAACGCTCTGAATAGCCAGACTGATCGCATCTTCCTTGGATGCATCTTCATAGTTATAGTCCACGAGCACGGAAATCTGCACGCTGGACTCCAGTTCCCCTGTAAACTGCTTCATATTGAAACTGAACAGGATGAACATACTGATAATCAAAAGTGTAATGGTAACTGCAATCGCACTGGAGAATGACATCGCCCAGTGACGGAATACACCGCGGAATCCCTCTCGAAGAGGCCGGAAAAATCTATTGATCATGCTGTACATAGCCTCCTTCTGCAAGATCTGCAACTATATGGCCATGTTCAAGTACAACCGTACGTTTGCGGTGCTTATTTACCAGAGTCAGATCATGTGTGACCATGAGCACGGTGGTGCCGTATTCACGATTGATCTTCTCCAGCAATGACATGATTTCATCCGACATTGCCGGATCCAGGTTGCCGGTAGGCTCGTCAGCAATCAGCACTTTAGGCCGATTGGCAATCGCTCTTCCAATTGCAACACGCTGCTGCTGGCCGCCGGAAAGCTGTCCCGGGAATGAATTTCCCTTCTCATCCAGACCAACCAGATTCATGACTTCTCTGACTCTTCTGCGAGTCAGTTCCTTGGGCATACTGATTACTTCCAGAGCGTAGGCAATATTTTCAAATACTGTCAGCTTTGGCAGCAGACGGAAATCCTGGAATACAACGCCGATATTCCGACGATATATAGGTACTTTGGAATGTGAAAGTTTGCCGACATCGATGCCGATGACGCCAACTTTGCCTTTTGTGGCAATCTCTTCTCCGTCAAGCAGTTTGATCAGCGTAGATTTTCCTGATCCTGTCGGGCCAATAATATAGATAAATTCGCCCTGATCTACTTTCAGGTTGATATCATACAGTGCGTTGGTGCCATTCTTGTAGCGTTTATAGACATGGGTGCATTCAATCATTTCCAAACCTCCATGACCAGATCAGAGATAATTATACTTCAGATGATCCATGCTTGGCTAGATACGGAACCCGTAGGTGAATCCTTCACCATGCATGTCCACCGCATCCGTTGTGATTACAAATGCTTTTGGATCTATGTTGTCCACAATGGAAATCAGTGCGCTGTACTGTTTCTGAGAAACGACAACCAGAAGAACTTTGCGAGGGGTTCCCTGATAGCCGCCATGCACATCATATACAGTGGTGCCGCGGTTCAGCTCGTCATTAATTCTGTCATTGATCTCATCCCAGTGAATTGAAATGATCTGTACTGACTTGGCGGTAGCGCCTTCACTGATAGACAGTACTTTTTCAATTGCAATTGAAGTAATGAAGACCGAGATCAGTCCGATCAGCACAGAAGACAGATCATAGGCAATCAGGCCCAGAAGAACTGTCATCATATCTGTAATCAAAACAAGTGCACTGATCTTTGTGCCAGTCAGCTTATGTATGATCAGA
Organism: Erysipelotrichia bacterium; assembly: GCA_009929095.1. GTDB lineage: Bacteria > Bacillota_I > Bacilli_A > Erysipelotrichales > Erysipelotrichaceae > Bulleidia. The sequence goes on along the minus strand of SABF01000158.1, from coordinate 2,294 downwards.
GGCGGTATATCCATCCCGCCGGTACTTGCGCCAACCGTCATGACTATGCCAATTCCGATGCCGCCAAGCAGACCGCCGTAGAAACTGGCGATTGCCGGATCAATCACCGGAACCGTTGCGTATTTTGCACACAGCGTGGTAAATACCGGATATAGGAATGAAGACAGTGCAGTTTCAAAGAAGAAACTTTTGCCAAGCACAAGACCGCCGAACAGCAGCAGTCCGATTGTCAGAATATTGGCAAACAGCGTTTCATTCACATGGATGAATGGCTTCAGGGCAACTGCCAGACCAGCAACGCCGCCGGAAAGAATGTTATAAGGAATAATGAACATTTCTACCGCAAGACAAAGTAAAAAAGTTCCGAATGTAACAAAGACAGTATTCTTAATTTTCTTTTTTACTTTTTCACTCATCACAATTCCTCTTTCTGCCTGTGTTATCATACACCATACACCAACTAAGGAGGAATTATGAGACTGCTTTCTCTGCTAAATTGCAGTTCCCATATACATTTATATGAAGCATAGATGGCGTTACTGGTGGGTGTGGCTTCTGGTAGCCGCATACATCGCATTTATTTTTCACAACTCACTGGAAGTGGCTGCCGCAAGCGATGCAATATCCTATTCGGTAGCTGAGAAGTTTCTTCACTTCCTGCAGCGTTTTTCCCTGTACAGCAATGATTGCCAGCTGTTCAATCACTACATCAGAAAAGCAGCTCATTTTACAGAATTTGCCGGGCTGGGATTCCTGGTATCATTGGCAATGCATATCTGTCCGCTGTTCAAACATCGCTCTCTTAATCTTACATTATTCCTTGTCGCAATCCCATTCGCAGACGAAACGATTCAGAAGTTTGTAGAAGGACGCAGCAGTCAGGCATCTGACATGCTCATTGACGGCAGCGGCTTTTTGGCCGGAGCCTTCTTCTGTTATATTCTAATTCTTGTCATCATGGACCTTTCCGGATATATTCAGCGGGGAAGGCCGAAACAGAAAACAGAAGTATAATAGTGCTCAGAGAGGCAGGGAATGAAAATGCTGATGAGAAAACAGGCTGATCCTATCTATCTTGAAGACTGGCCAGAACACTATTACGAGATCAGAGATATCGATCAGCGAGAACTGTGCCTGAAGGAAATTCTGAAGACCCATCCGGAGTCAAAGGAGGATCAATTACGTCTGGACCTGTTTATGCGCAGATTCGGAGAACGGGCAAATCATAAACCGATCGACAGTTTCATGCGCGGCTGGATGATGATCCTGGTAGCTGACAAAAGTCAGCTGACCATGGTCAATCACCGGCGCCAGGAACTGGATCTGAAGCATAACTTATCGGAACTGTGTGTACTGAACTGTGAACGCAGCCCGCTGCTTGAAGCCGAGTGGAATGATTTCGCACGAGCCTGGCTGCGGACGTGTCTGACAAGCACCTCCTACTCCTCAACACTGTTTGGCATGATGAAGACAAGCGAGCATAGCACTGCCATGCGCATTGCCCGGGAAATTGATGAGGGCACCCGCATCATTCCAAGCCGTTTCCGCCTTGAAGAAGAATGTGCTGCACTGCATGAAATCATGATCAGATGCTATATCGAAATGGTTGAAGACGGTCAGCAGTACTGGAATGATTATCTGGCTTCACCCAGAGTCTGAATACGCAATATACAATAAAAAGCCTGTCACGAGTTCACTGATTCTCAAGTGTACTCGCTGCAGGCTTTTGTTATGAATTGAAGAGAATTTTCAGCAATTACTTCTTGCGGACATACTTCAGACAGTCAAGTGTTACTGCCGCCAGAATGATAATGCCCTCAAAAATGAACTGCAGGTTAGTATCGATACCGAGGATCGTCAGGGAATAAGTCAGTGTTGTAAAGATCAGCGCACCGACAACAACGCCCGAAATCTTACCGATACCGCCGGTAAATGATACGCCACCAGTTACCGGGGTGATCCAGATGTGATCGCAGACTTTCATCTCTGCGATTTTGTCCTCGATCTTGCGTACCACGTTATGCAGGCCATCGCCGCAGCCCATCACAAAGTAGACCGCCTCGTCGTAGCCCATCATGGCGCGTAATTCTGCGCCCAGTTTGTGGAGTGCCTCTTCGCTGGTGATGCTGTGTTCGTAGGTGTATCCCTGATAGAGTGTCATTTCGTTCCTCCTGATAATTTCCGATTGCGTAATATCATTATAGCACTTTCCGCGCCAATGTCAAGCGATTTATACACCAATTCCCGAAATTGGTATACCAGTTTATTGACACAGCGCCCGGATGGTGCTATAC